>JBKBVA010000043.1:0-12778 GCA_046289665.1 Allosphingosinicella sp. | reverse complement strand
GGCAAGGCCTATCGCGGCGCGTTCAACGCCACCCCCTCCCCCACCCTCGCCAGCCACGCGATCAAGGCGGCGGTCGAGCGGGCGAAGATCGATCCGGCCGAGGTCGACGACTGCGTGATCGGCGCGGCGCTGCAGCAGGGCGTGCAGACCACGATCGGGCGCACCGCGGCGCTCCGTTCGGGCCTTCCCGTCACCGTCTCGGGCATGTCGATCGACCGGCAATGCTCGTCGGGCCTGATGGCGATCGCCACGGCGGCCAAGCAGATCATCGTCGACCGGATGGACATCGCCGTCGCCGGCGGCGTCGAATCGATCTCGCTGGTGCAGACGCCGGAGATGCGGGTCGGCTCCGATCCGGAGCTGCTGTCGATGCACAACGGCATCTACATGCCGATGATCCAGACCGCCGAAGTGGTCGGCAAGCGCTACACGGTCGACCGCGAGCGGCAGGACCAATATGCGCTGCGCTCCCAACAGCGCACCGCCGCCGCGCAGCAGGCCGGCAAGTTCGACGACGAGATCGTCCCCGTCACCGCGACGATGAAGGTCACCAACAAGGAGACCGGCGAGACCTCGATGAAGGAGGTCACGCTCTCGCAGGACGAAGGCAACCGCCCGTCCACCACCATCGAGGACCTGCGCAAGCTCCACCCGGTGATGGGCCCTGAGGGCGCGATCACCGCCGGCAACGCCTCGCAGCTCTCCGACGGCGCCTCGGCCTGCGTGCTGATGGAGGCGGGGCTCGCCGAGAGCCGCGGCCTCACCCCGCTCGGCCGCTACGTCGGCATGGCGGTGGCCGGCACCGAGCCGGACGAGATGGGCATCGGCCCGGTCTTCGCGGTGCCCAAGCTGCTGAAGCGCTTCGGCCTCACCGTCGACGACATCGACCTGTGGGAGCTCAACGAGGCCTTCGCGGTGCAGGTGCTCTACTGCGCCGACCAGCTCGGCATCCCCGAGGAGAAAATGAACGTCAACGGCGGCTCGATCTCGATCGGCCACCCCTATGGCATGTCCGGCGCGCGGATGACCGGCCACGCGCTGATCGAGGGCAAGCGCCGCGGCGCGAAATATGTCGTCGTCACCATGTGCGTCGGCGGCGGCATGGGCGCGGCGGGGCTGTTCGAGGTCCTTTAACCGCGGGGCGGACATGATAGGGTGCGGCCATGACGGTCCGCACCCTCATCGCCGCCGCCGCCGCCTTCGGCCTCGCCGCCTGCGCCGCCGCCACCACGACGCCAGCCGGGGGTGCCCCCATGTCTTCCGAGATCGAGGCGGCGGGCCCCGCCGGCCCGCTGAAGGGAACGCTCCTCGCCCCCGCCGCCGGCGCCGCGAAGGCGCCTCTCGTGCTGATCCTGCCCGGCTCCGGCCCGACCAACCGGGACGGCGACAACAGCCTCGGCCTGAAGCCCGCCAGCTACCGCCTGCTCGCCGAGGCGCTGGCGGAGCGCGGCATCGCCTCGGTGCGGATCGACAAGCGCGGCATGTTCGGCAGCGCCGGCGCGGCGGCCGACGCCAACGCCGTCACCGTCGAGGATTATGTCGCCGACACCCGCGCCTGGATCGCCTCGGCGCGGCGCGAGACCGGCGCGCAATGCGTCTGGCTGCTCGGCCACAGCGAAGGCGGGCTCGTCGCCCTCGCCGCCGCGCGCGAGGACGACGTCTGCGGCCTGGTCCTCGTCGCCGCGCCGGGCCGCCGGCTGAGCGACGTGCTGCGCACCCAGCTCACCGCCAACCCCGCCAACGCGCCGGTCATGGCCGATGCGGAGAGGGCGATCGCGGCGCTGGAGAAAAGCGAGCGCGTCGACGTCTCCGGCTTCCACCCCGCTCTCCAGGGCCTGTTCGCGCCGCAGGTGCAAGGCTTCCTGATCAGCCTGTTCGCGCACGATCCGGCGGCGCTGCTCGCGGGCTACGGCAAGCCCGTGCTGATCGTGCAGGGCGAGACCGACATCCAGGTGACCGTCGAGGACGCAAGGCGCCTCGCCGCGGCCAATTCCGGGGCGAAGCTCGTGCTTCTGCCGGACGTCAACCACGTCCTCAAGACGGCGCCGGCGGGAGACCAGGCGGCGAACCTGCGGACCTATTCCGACCCTGCCCTGCCGCTGGCGCCCGGCGTCGCCGACGCGATCGCCGGCTTCGTCCGGCAGGCGCGCTGAGCCCGTGGCCGCGCAGCCCTTCGAGGAGCCCCGGCCATGAGCGACGGCATCGGCTATTACGCCTTTCGCCCGCTGCGCCGCTTCGCCGATTTCGGCGGGCGGTCCCGGCGCTCCGAGCTCGTCGTCTGGCAGTTCGCAATCGTCTTCGCGGGGACGAGTCTCCTCCTCGCTTTCTCCCTTGCCCGGAGCGACCCCGAGCCCGCCATGACCATCCTCCAGCTTCTGCTGCTCTGGCCGACGCTCGCTCTGTTGGTCCGGCGGCTTCACGACGGCGGACTGAGCGGCTGGTGGGTCCTGCTCGCCCTGCCGACCGCGGCCGACAATCTGTATCGGGACTGGCAGCGGTTCGCGACCGGCGAGATGGCGGTCGACGGCTTCGCTACCGGCACCGCCGGGATCGTCTTCGGGACGGCGTTCATCGCGCTCTTCGTCCTCCTCCTCAAGCCCGGCATGCCCGGCTCCAACCGGTGGGGAGACGATCCCCGCTACGATGCGCCCGAGCCGGCCTGAGCCGCGCCCCCGCCGCGCGTCGCTGGCGCAGCGGCTGCGGGTGGAGGTGCACGCGGCGTGGCTCGCGGTGCGCGATCCGCGCTGCCCCTGGCATGCGCGCGCCTTCGGCTTGCTGCTCACCGCCTACGCGCTGTCGCCGATCGACCTCATTCCGGACTTCATTCCCGTGCTGGGGCTGGTCGACGATGCCATCCTGATTCCGGCCGGCCTGTGGCTGCTGACGCGGATGCTGCCGCCCGGCCTGATCGAGGAGCATCGCGCGACCGCCTCCGCCGCGGCCCGCCGCCCCGCTTCGGCGCTGGGCGCGCTGATCGTGGTGGTGCTGTGGCTTCTCGCCGCCTTGCTCGTCTGGCGGCTGTGGAGCTGGAACTACGCGTGACGTCCCCGCGCAACCGGCGGGCGCTTTCCCCGTTATGGGTTCGAAACGAGGAGGAACGCATGCCGGTATCGAACACGTCCATCATCGAGCGAATCGCGCGGGTCATCGCCGGGAGGATCGTCAGCATCAACGCCGACGGGGGCGATCCGTCGGCGGGCGACCGGGTCGACCGGTGCTGGCGGGACTATGCGGAGGATGCGCGTTCGATCCTCAAGACGCTGCGCGAGCCCGATCCGATCATGGCCGCGGCGGGCGATGCCGACATGTGGGAGCGGATGGTGATCGCCGCGCTCGAGGCGGAGGACCCGCACGGCAACCAGCAGGACTGACGCGCCCGCCCGGAAAATGCGAAAGGCCGCCCCTTGCGGGACGGCCTTCTTGCATTGTCAGCCTGGAAGCGGCTGGAAATCCTTTAGAGGGAGACCCTCGTGGAGGCTGCACTCACCGGACCCGCCGCTTTGGGCATATGACAATGAGACATCAGACCACCTCCTTTCCGTTGTTGAACGCAAACGGAGAGATAGGGGCCGGCAGGGCAAGTTCAAGAGCCTGAAATCGCTTCGAAAAAACGAAACCGGCGGCGAGGGACTGTTCGCCCGTCGCCGCCGGTCCGCGGATCGGATCGTGTGGTCGCGTCAGGCGCGGGCGGGCCGGGCCTTCCAGCCGTAGCGCCAGCCGATGAAGCCGAGGCCGATGGCGAAGAGCAACGGCGCCGCCGGGGCCGGAACCGGCGTGCCGCCGGTCGAGGTCGAGGTGCTGGTGCTGGTGCTGCTGGTCGTGCCGCGGCCGATGGCCGAGCCGGGGGCGTTGCCGCCGGTGATCGACTGGTACCGCACGAAGAAGTCGCTGAGCGTCAGCTGATCGATCGCCGAGCTGAACGAGAGGGTGAGCGAACCGGTCGCCGTCTCGCCGATGGTGACGCCGGTGCCGCCGCCGCCCGAGCAGTTCGGACCGCCCGAACCCTTGAAGCAGACGTCGACCGAGCCGAAGCCGCTCGGCACGTTCGAGTTGTACGCCGTCCTGGTGAAATCCCCGCTGACGGTGGCGCCCGAGATGTTGGGATCGGTGTTGAAGCCGAAGATCGAGATGCGCGACGTGTCGATCGGGGTGCCCGACGTGTTGGTCACCGCATAGTCGAAGGTGACGCTCGTGCCGTCGAAGGCGGTCAGCTTGAAGCTCGCCTCGCCGGTCAGGCCGTCGATGATGTTGCCGTCCGCGAAGCCGTCGTAATTGACGCTGTAGACGTTGCCGATGTCGCCCGCGTCGACGGTGATGATGCTTGCGCTCGCCGTGGCGGTGGCGAAGAAAGCGGCGGCGCCTGCCACCAGAACCTTGCCCATGTTCATGTCCGATCTCCCGATATGCCGGTATGCGGATCCGGCTTTCCCTCCTTCGCGGAGCCGCGCAAGTGGCCGATTCCGGCTGTCGCAAAACGGGACGGAGGCGCCGCAATCTTTACCTGCCCGGAGCCCCGGCGGCAGCCACGCGTCTAGCGGCCGGATGTAAAGAAGTGGTGATGCGGCCCCGGGGCGCGGCGGGCGGGGGCGCCGCTGGCCCGGCCCGGCTCCGGCGCAACGCCGCCGCGACTCGGCGCGGGCGTCCGGCGGGCGCCGCCGGTTTCGCCCCGGAGCACGCATGGAAAAGCCGGCTTCGAGGATGGACAGAATTTCGCGAATCCCCTAATTTGGATCAATGGGGGAAAGGGCATCATCCGGGGCGCAGAGCCTGCCGGTCCTCGACAGCCCGCTGTTCAACAAGCTGCGGACGGTCGTCGATCTCGGCGAGGCGGAACGCGCCGCGCTGGACGCGATCTGCGTCGACGCCCGCGAGATGGCGCCGCGGCGCACGATCATCCGCGAGGGCGACCGGCCCGACCACATCCACCTGATCGTCGATGGCTGGGCGGCGCGCTACAAGCTGCTGCCGGACGGGGAGCGGCAGATCACCGCCTTCCTGATGCCCGGCGATTTCTGCGACCTCCACGTCACCATCCTCAGCGAGATGGACCACAGCATCGCCACCCTGACCCGCGCGCGCGTCGCCTACGTGCCCTACCAGGCGATGGACCGGCTCGCCGAGAGCCCGAAGCTCGCCAAGGCCCTGTGGTAGTCGACCCTGGTCGACGAGGCGGTGCTGCGCAGCTGGATCGTCAATCTCGGCCGGCGCGAGGCCTATGCCGCGCTCGGCCACCTGATCTGCGAGCTCTATGTGCGGATGCGCAACATCGGCCTCACCGACGACCACCATTTCGACATGCCGCTGACCCAGGAGGAGATCGCCGACGCGCTCGGCCTCACGCCGGTCCACGTCAACCGCGTGCTGCAAAGGCTGCGCGCGGAAGGGCTGATCAGCCTGAAGCGCAGCGCGCTCACCATCCTCGATTATCCGCGGCTCGAACAGGCCGCCGGCTTCAGCGCCAACTACCTCCATCTGCGCGGCCGGCGCGAACCCGCACGAAAGGTCTGAACCTCGGGCCGCGCGTCGCGTTGAGGCCGGCATGCCGCGTTTCTTTTTCCACATCCGCAACGGCAACGGCTTCACCCGGGACGAAGAGGGATGCGAACTGGCCGACGTCGACGCCGCGCGCGACGTCGCCGGCCGCGGCATACGTTCGCTCCTGGCGGAGGAGGTGCACGAGGGTTCGATCGACCTGCGGGGCGCGATCAACGTCACCGACGAGGCCGGAGAGCCGCTGTTTTCGATGCGCTTCGACGAGGCGCTCCGCATCGACACCGGCGACCCCCCGCCGGGCTGAGCCGGTCCCCGGCCGCCTCCGCCCGGCCCCGCGGCGGCAGCGCCGGGCGCGGCCGCATTGACCCCGCCCGCGCCGCAGGCCAAGGCGGCGGACCGACCCTGGCGGCCGGCGTGCCGCCCCCCTCAAGGAAGGAGCCCCCCATGCTCGACGCCCGCGGCTATGCCGTCCACTCGCCCGACAGCGCCTTCGAACCGTTCAGCTTCGAGCGGCGCGATCCCAATCCGAACGACGTCGTCATCGCCATCCGGCATTGCGGCATCTGCCATTCGGACCTGCACACCGCGCGCGGCGAATGGGCGGGCACCCGCTACCCTTGCGTCCCCGGCCACGAGATCGTCGGCGAGGTGACCGCCGTCGGCAGCGCGGTGACGAAGTTCCGCGAGGGCGACACGGTCGGCGTCGGCTGCATGGTGGATTCCTGCCTCTCCTGCTCGGCCTGCAACGAGGGGCTGGAGCAATATTGCGAGCGCGGCTTCACCGGCACCTATAACGGCCCCGCCCAGGGCACGAAGGACAACACCTATGGCGGCTATTCGGACCGCATCGTGGTGCGCGAGGAGTTCGTGCTGCGCGTGAACCACAAGGCCGAGGACCTCGCCGCCGTGGCGCCCCTGCTCTGCGCCGGCATCACCACCTGGTCGCCGCTCCGGCACTGGAACGTGGGCCCGGGAAAGAAGGTCGGCATCGTCGGCATCGGCGGGCTCGGCCATATGGGCGTCAAGCTCGCCCGCGCTCTGGGCGCGCACGTCGTCGCTTTCACCACCTCGCCGGACAAGGTGAAGGACGCGGAGGCGCTCGGCGCGTCCGAGGTGGTCGTCTCGCGCAACCGCGACGAGATGAAGGCCCATGCGGGCAGCTTCGACTTCATCCTCAACACGGTCGCCGCGCCGCACGACCTCGACGCCTATATGATGCTGCTGAAGCGCGACGGCGCGATGTGCCTGGTCGGCGTGCCGGCCGAGCCGCACCCCTCCCCCAGCATCGCCAACCTCATCTTCCGCCGCCGCAGCCTCAGCGGATCGCTGATCGGCGGCATCGCCGAGACGCAGGAGATGCTCGATTTCTGCGCCGAGCACGGCATCGTCTCGGAGATCGAGGAGATCCCGATCCAGCAGATCGAGACCGCCTACGAGCGCATGCTGAAGAGCGACGTCAAATACCGCTTCGTCATCGACATGGCCTCGCTCGCCGAAGACTGAGGCCCCCCTAACGCGCCCCGGCCTCCGGGATGAGGGCGCGGTGGATCGGCTCGACCCAGTCGTCCTTCGCCATGTCCCAGGCGAGGAAATTGCTGTCGAACTGCCAGTAGGACCAGCCGAAGCCCCGCGCCTCGGCCTCCCGCGCCACGGCGTCCGCGTAGGCGGCGCGCATTTCGACCGGCGGCAGCTTGTCGTAGGCGCCGAATTCGCCGAGCAGGATCGGGCGGTCGTTGGCGCGGGCCCAGGCGGCGACGGAATCGAAGTCCTTTTGGATCTGCGCGCGGTCGGCCTCGCTCCAGGTGACGCCGCTCACGTCCTTCATGTCGCCCGCCCAGCTCGCGCCCTGGTGGGTGAAGCGGAACGGCTCGTAATAATGGAAGGTGACGAGGAGGTTGCGGTCCTCTTCGGGCAGCTTCAGGCTCGGCAGCTCGCCGAAATTGTTCCAGCGGGTCGGGCCGACGACGACGGTGCGGGTGGGATTCGTCTCGCGCACGATCGCCAGCAGCTCCGGGAAGAAGGCGTTCCAGGTCGCCGCGTCGAGCGGGCCGTAGGGCTCGTTGAGCAATTCGAAGGCGACGCTGGCCGGCGCGTCGCGGTAGCGCGGTGCGACCTGGCGCCAGAAGGCCGGCAGCTTGACGCGGCAGGCGGGGAGGTCCTTCGCGCAGGCGTCGAAATCGTGCTGGTCGAGGATGACGCCGAGGCCCGCCTCGGTCGCCTCGCGCACCACCCAGTCGAGCCGCTCCAGCCATTCGGGGTCGAGGCGGTTCGCATCGTCCATGTGGCGGAAGGCGAAGAGGTTGACGCGCACGAAGTCGAACCCGCCGCGGCGGATCTCGGCGAAATGCTTCTCCTGGAAGCGCGCCTTGGCGGGATCGCTCCAGATCGGATCGTAGCCGATGATGTTGACGCCGCGCCGGAACTGCTGCGCGGCGGCGGGTGCGCCCGACGCAAGCGGCCCGGTCTGCGCGGCGCAGCCGATCAGCAGGAGGCACAGGATCGAAGCAATGAGACTGCGGATGTGCGGCACGTACTTTCCTCCCCGTTCGGGCTTTTCGCCGGAGCCTAGCCGTCCGCCGCCGCCGCGTCACCCGCCGCGGGTGCGCGCCCGGCGAGGAGGAACTCGACATTGCCTTCCGGGCCGGTGATCGGGCTCTGGACCAGCCCCTCGACGCGCCAGCCGCGGCGGCGCAGCCAGTCGGCCGCCGCGGCGCAGACGCGTTCGTGCACCGCCGCATCGCGCACCACGCCGCCCTTGCCGATCTCGCCCCTCTCCGCCTCGAACTGCGGCTTGACGAGGGCGAGCAGGCGCCCGCCGGGCTTCGCGAAGCCGAGCGCCGTGCCGAGCACCTTGGCGAGCGAGATGAAGCTCGCATCGCACACGATTATGTCCACCGGCTCGGGCACGATCGCCTCGGTCAGGTAGCGGGCGTTGGTCTGCTCGTGGACCACCACCCGCGGGTCCTGGCGCAGCTTCCAGGCGAGCTGGTTGGTGCCGACGTCGATCGCATAGACTTTCGCCGCGCCGTTCTGGAGCAGCACGTCGGTGAAGCCGCCGGTGGACGATCCGACGTCGAGCGCCACCGCCCCGGTCACGTCCCAGCCGAAATGGGCGAGCGCATGGGCCAGCTTGATCCCGCCCCGCGACACCCAGGGATGCTCCTTTCCCCGCACCTCGAGCGGCGCGTCGGGCGCCAGCGGCTGCCCCGCTTTCTCGATCTTGCGCTCGCCCGAGAAGACGAGCCCGGCGAGGATCAGGGCCTGCGCCTTCGACCGGCTCTCCACCAGCCCCCGATCGACGAGAAGCTGGTCCGCGCGTGCCTTGCTCATGGCAATGGCATAGCTGCACGCCTGCGCGGTGCAAGGAAATCACCATCCCGCCTCAACTCCTTGCGGATGCAGTTTCTGCACCCGTAATGTCTACCTTTGCAGTTGAGTAAACGCCCGCTTTCTCCCAGTTGCCGGCGCGGGAGCGAAACGGCTCCCCAACAACCAAGGGAACTCACAATGCGTATCGTGGAAACCGCGGCCGCGGGCTTCGTCGCCCTCGCCGCCCAGATGCTGGTGATCGCGACCGTCCTCATCTGACGGACCGGCCCACCGCCATCCTCATGCAAGGCGCCGGGTTTCCGGCGCCTTTTGCATGTCAGGCCTCCGCCCGTCAGCTCCCGTTGCCCGGCCCGCCA
Organism: Allosphingosinicella sp.; assembly: GCA_046289665.1. GTDB lineage: Bacteria > Pseudomonadota > Alphaproteobacteria > Sphingomonadales > Sphingomonadaceae > Allosphingosinicella. The sequence goes on along the minus strand of JBKBVA010000043.1, from coordinate 3,599 downwards.
CCGGCTCCAAGGCGCAAAGGGCCATCGCCGGAGGTCAAGCCTCTGGCGCTGCGCCCCTTTTTTGGCTTTCTGGGCGAGACGCTTCTATGCAAAGCGACATCAGAACGTCGCGAGCAGCATAAGCGAGCCAGTGGGCATACGGCACCGGCACGAGAAGCCGTTCGCCAACTGGGGTGATCTCTAGCCGCGGCAGGTCCTTGTCTTGGCTCGAATCCTCAGTCTGTCGCCGATGGGGTGGGTAGAACAGGCGCTGCTTCACAATAGTGCGAACTCTCGCCGCGTCTTTCGACAACGAGAGAACTCCGTTCGCGTGGACGAGGCAATTGCGGAGGTAGAATGCTTCCTTAAGTTGAGGGAGCCTACTGTTCGGCACAATCTCTGGAGAGACCTCTTCAACGAAATCCAGTAGGCGCGATGGTCCGCGCATGCGACCACGGAATTTATCTAGATCGACACCCGTAGCTGCCTCATGATCCCGACATACCTTAAGAAGATAGTATTCAAAGTGCGACATGACCATCACAAATGATGATGCACCCATAAAGTCAGGAAAGTCTATCAGCAGTTTCCCAAACTCGCTAAAAAAGCGCAGGCGTCTGCGTTGAAGAATACTATGATCACTATCCTCCGTTACAGGGAAATATTCATCTAATTTGCGCTTCTCGTGCTCCAGCTCGTGGTCGATAAATCGAGGCAGCTTCCACATGTAGTCGCCGAGAGTAGAAAAATGTTCGTAAACATCCACCTGTCTCCCGAAGTAGGTGACCGAAGGTGCCGTTTCGAGAAGCGCAGAACTCACGCCCGCGCGCCCTCGACCACGCCGGCGCTGTTGTGGCGCAGCGCCTTCAGCACGGTGTCGACGATGCCCTCGGCATGGAGGCCGGCTTCCTCATACTGCTTCTCGGGCTTGTCCTGGTCCTGGAAGCTGTCGGGCAGGCGCATGGTGCGGATCTTGAGGCCGGCGTCGGTCAGCCCCTGGTCGCTCGCCAGGGTGAGGACGTGGGCGCCGAAGCCGCCGACCGCCGCTTCCTCGATCGTCACCGCCACTTCGTGGCTGGCGAGCAGGCGGCGGATCAACGCCTCGTCGAGCGGCTTGGCGAAGCGCAGGTCGGCGACGCTGGTCGACAGGCCCCGCGCCTCTAGGATGTCGGCGGCCTTCAGCGCCTCCTCCAGCCGCGTGCCGAGCGAGAGCAGGGCGACCTTCTTGCCTTCGCGCACCATCCGGCCCTTGCCGATCTCCAGCCGCTCCGGCGTCTCGGACAGCGCGACGCCGGTGCCGTTGCCGCGCGGGTAGCGCACCGCGATCGGGCCGTCGTCGTAGAGCGCCATGGTGTGGACCATGTGGACGAGCTCGGCCTCGTCGGCCGCCGCCATCACCACCAGGTTCGGCAGCGTGCACAGGTACGCGATGTCGAAGCTGCCGGCGTGGGTGGCGCCGTCGGCGCCGACCAGGCCGGCGCGGTCCATCGCGAAGCGCACCGGCAGATTCTGGATCGCGACGTCGTGGACGACCTGGTCGTAGGCGCGCTGCAGGAAGGTCGAATAGATGGCGACGAACGGGCGGTGGCCCTGCGCGGCGAGGCCGGCGGCGAAGGTCACCGCATGCTGCTCGGCGATGCCGACGTCGAACATCCGGTCCGGAAAGCGGTCGGCGAACTTGTCGAGCCCGGTGCCGGACGGCATGGCGGCGGTGATCGCCACCACCTTCTCGTCGCGCTCCGCCTCGGCGAGCAGCGCCTTGGCGAACACGCCGGTATAGCTGGGCGGGCCCGGCTCGGCCTTGGCCTGGACGCCGGAGACGACGTCAAACTTCTGGACGCCGTGATATTTGTCGGCCGCCGCCTCGGCGGGCGCATAGCCCTTGCCCTTGCGGGTGACGACGTGGACCAGCATCGGCCCCTCGTCGGCGTCGCGGACGTTCTCGAGGATCTTGACCAAAGCCTCGACATTGTGGCCGTCGACCGGGCCGACATAATAGAAACCGAGCTCTTCGAAAAGCGTGCCGCCGGTGGCGAGGCCGCGGGCGAATTCCTCGGTCTTGCGCGCGAAATTGTGGAGCGAGTCGGGCAGCTTGCGGGCGAAGCGCTGGGCGAGGTGGCGGACCGAGAGATATTTGCCCGACGAGACCAGACGGGCGAGATAGTGCGACAGCCCGCCCACCGGCGGCGCGATCGACATGTCGTTGTCGTTGAGGATCACGACCAGCCGGTTGCCCGCCTGCTCGGCATTGTTCATCGCCTCATAGGCCATGCCGGCCGACATCGCGCCGTCGCCGATCACCGCGATCGCCTTGCCGGGCGCGCCGGTCAGCTTGTTGGCGACGGCGAAGCCCAGGGCCGCCGAGATCGAGGTCGAGCTGTGGGCGGCGCCGAACGGGTCGTATTCGCTCTCGGAACGCTTGGTGAAGCCGGAGAGGCCGCCGCCCTGGCGCAGCGTGCGGATGCGGTCGCGCCGGCCGGTCAGGATCTTGTGCGGATAAGCCTGATGGCCGACGTCCCAGATCAGTTTGTCGGCGGGCGTGTCGAACACATAGTGGAGCGCCACCGTCAGCTCGACGACGCCGAGGCCGGCGCCGAGATGGCCGCCGGTCACCGAGACGGCCGAGATCATCTCCTCGCGCAGCTCGTCGGCAAGCTGGCGGAGCTGGTCGGGCTTCAGGCGGCGAAGCTCTTCCGGGGTGGGGACGGTATCGAGAAGCGGCGTGTCCGGGCGCTCGGTCATTGGAAAGCGGGTCCTTTTTCGTACCCGCCGCCCTAAACCCTGGCGGCGCGCGTGTCGAATGTCTTTGCGCTTTTTCGCGCCGCGCCCGCCGCCGGCCCTTGGGAGGCGCCCGCCGGCTGGCGGCCTTGCCGCTTGGCTTTTCGACCAACCGCCGCCACTAATCTGCCAACCGCCCGCCGCGGCGCGGGGCGCCGCTCGCGAGCGGCTAGGTAGGAGGGATGGAGATCGCTATCGTCCGCAAGAGCGCGCGCCTGCCGGATCTGCCGCTCGCCGCCGCGTCGATCGTCGGCTTCTGGCTGTTCTACTTCGCGACCATCGTGCTGCGCATGGCGCTCATCGAGGAGACGTTCCAGTCGCTCGGCTACCGCGCGCTGGGCTGCCTGATCGGCATCCTCCTCACCTTCCTCGTCTATCTGGTGATCAGCCGCGCCGCGCAGGAGCGGCTGCGCATCCAGGTCATCGCCGCGGCAATCGCCTGCATCCCCGCGGCGGCGATCTTCTCGACCTTCAACCTCGCCATGGCCTCGGTCTATCCGCCGCTGGTCGCCCGCACCGCGATCCAGCGGGGGACCTCGCCGCCGACGCCCGCCCCCGGCGAAGCGGTGCCCGAGCCGCCGGCCGCGGCCCCGCCGCGGGCGACGCTGCCGCCGCAGATGCAGCGCCAGCGCATGCTGCGGCTGATCGCGGACGGGCTCGTCACCTGGTATTTCTTCTTCGCCGCCTGGGCGAGCTTCTACATCGCGATGAGCTCCGCCGCGCGGCTGCGCAGCGCCGAACGCCGCGCGGCGGCGGCCGAGCGGCTGCCGATCCACCAGCCGAGCACCACCGCGGCCAGCACGGCGACGAGCGCGACGATCAGCAACGGGTCCATTCAAGCC
>JBKBVA010000439.1:0-508 GCA_046289665.1 Allosphingosinicella sp. | reverse complement strand
CACTGGATGAGTTCTTCCGTGCCCTCCATCGGCTCCTTCGAATCGGGGCGCGCGCCGGTCCAGTCGGCCACCCAGTCGGGGGCATGGGCCAGGAAATGAGCCGTGCCGAAGCAGTCCGGCAGGATGATCCGCATGTTCTGGTCGTAGATCCGCGCCCAGTCCTCCAGCACCCGATAGGGAGCCCTAAGGAGTTCCTCGTCGGTGCGGGCGAGCGCGCCATAGACCATGGGCAGTTCGTGGGCGTTGGTGCCGATGGCCTCAAGACCGAGGTCCATTGCCATCTTCATGTTGGACGTGCCGGTGAACACGTCGGGTCCGAGCCCGTCCGCCATGGCCTCCAGCATCCAGTGCTGCCAGAGATAGCCATGGCGGCGGCGGGTGCCGAAATCGGAGATCTTCAGCGTGCCGACCTCGTCCTTCAGCCGGCGCAGACGCTTGATCTTCTCCCAGGCCTTGGCCTTGGCATTGGCATAGAGGATGTCGAGTTCCAGCTTCGACATGGAGCGCA
>JBKBVA010000438.1:0-508 GCA_046289665.1 Allosphingosinicella sp. | reverse complement strand
GGTTGAACGGCCCCCGGATCCGGTTCAGCACGTCAATCACATGGCGCGGCCCATAGCCCCAGCCGATCCGCAGACCGCCCAGCCCGTAGACCTTCGAGAACGTCCGGGTCATCACCACGTTGTCGCGCGCATCGACCAGCGCCGCCCCGCCGTCATAGCCCTCGACATATTCCGCATAGGCCCCGTCCAGCACCAGAAGCGCCTGCGGCGGCAGGTTCTCGGCCAGCCGCGCGATTTCGACGGCCGAGATCATCGTGCCGGTCGGGTTGTTCGGATTGGCGAGGAACACCAGCCTGGTCCGCCGGTTGCAGGCGGCAAGGATCGCGTCCACATCCGCCGTCCGCTCGCGCTCGGCCACCTCGACCGGCGTCGCGCCGACGGCAAGGGCCGAGATCCGATACATGAGGAAACCGTGCTCGGTAAAGACCACCTCGTCCTTCGGCCCGGCATAGGCCTGGCAGAGGAAGGTGATGATCTCGTCCGACCCCGCGCCGCAGATGATGCGGCC
>JBKBVA010000437.1:0-508 GCA_046289665.1 Allosphingosinicella sp. | reverse complement strand
ATCATGTCCTGGCTGGGGATGCCGTCAGTGACGCACACTGCCGTGCGGATTCCGGCATCGGCTGCCTCCATGATCGCATCGGCGGCGAAGGGGGGCGGGACAAAGACAAGGCTGGCTTCCGCGCCTGTCGCCTCGACCGCCTCGCGCACGGTGTTGAACAGCGGCCGGTCGAGGTGGGTTTCCCCGCCCCGTCCGGGCGTGACGCCGCCCACGACATTGGTTCCATGGCGGATCATGTCGGCCGCGTGGAAGCTTCCGATCCGTCCGGTGATGCCCTGCACGATGACGCGGGTCTTTTCGGTGATGAGAATGGCCATGGGTTCCTCCGTCAGGCGGCTTTGCGGGGGCGGGCGGCGACGGCCGCGGCGGCGGCTTCGGCCAGCGTGTCTGCGGAAATCAGCGGCAGGCCGGACTGGTCGATGATCCGCCGGCCTTCCTCGACATTGGTGCCGGCAAGGCGCACGATGACGGGCAACGACAGACCAAGCTGGCGGTAGGCGGTGACCAC
>JBKBVA010000436.1:0-508 GCA_046289665.1 Allosphingosinicella sp. | reverse complement strand
TCTTCGGCTCGGCTATCGTGGGCGGGCTGGTCTATGGCTTTGCGATCCCGGGCAACCGGATGCAGCTGATCGGCGCCTATCCCGCGGTCTACGGTCTGATCGGGGCGTTCACCTTCCTTCTGTGGGTGAACCTGGCCCGGAGCGGGGCGAACAAGTACCGCGCCTTCAGCCTGATCGGGGCGCTGCTGTTCTTCCAGCTGGTCTTTGGCGTCCTGTTCGGGGCGAACTGGGACTGGGTCGCGGACATCACCGGCTTTGCCACCGGGTTTCTGTTGTCCTTCGTTGTCAGCCCCGGCGGCTGGGCGCGGGTGATGGACAAGCTGCGTCAGCGCTGACGGCGGAAGGCACCCTTCAGTTCCACCCAGCTCATCCCGCCGATCAGCAGCACCGTGCCGAAGTAGACGACCATCGCGACGAGGATCATCCCGCCCAGGGCGGCGGTGCGCAGGCCGGGGGTGGCGAGCGGCCCCGCAAGCGCCATGGACAGCCCCCAGAGAACCAGCCCCAT
>JBKBVA010000435.1:0-509 GCA_046289665.1 Allosphingosinicella sp. | reverse complement strand
CCTGCTCGACCTCATTGCTCTCAATCGCGGCCTCGACTTTCGCGCCGCGCTCGACGAGGCGCGCCGTTTCCTCAGCTTGCCGGCACCAATGATCCGGCGAGCCGAACCGCCCGCGCCGTCCGGCTCTTCCGAAGCGGCGCGGCGGCTCTTTGCCGCGTCAAAGCCGATCCGGGGCACGCTGGCGGAACGCTATCTCCAAAGCCGTGGCATCATTCTGCCTGCGGACGTTTCCGTCCTGCGCTTTCATCCGCACTGCTTTCATCGCGGGCCGCAAGGCCGCGAGATATGGCCGGCGCTCATCGCCGCCGTCACCGATCTCGACAGCGCCATCACTGGCGTGCATCGCACCTGGCTTGATCCTGGCGGCGGCAAGGCGCCTCTCGATCAGCCGCGGCGCGCCATGGGGTATCTCGCTGGAAACGCCGTCCGCTTCGGAGCCGCCTCCGATGTGATGACGGCGGCGGAAGGCATCGAAACGGCTCTGGCGCTCAAGACCGTGATGCCCGCCA
>JBKBVA010000434.1:0-509 GCA_046289665.1 Allosphingosinicella sp. | reverse complement strand
CATCCTCGAGGCGATGGGCTTCCCGACCTCGATGTTCACCCCGATCTTCGCGATTTCCCGCACCGTGGGCTGGATCAGCCAGTGGAAAGAGATGATCGCCGACAAGAACCAGAAGATCGGCCGCCCGCGGCAGCTCTACATCGGTCCGAAGCATCGGGACTACGTCGACCTTCGGCACCGCTGAGGGCGCGTGGGCAGATTGCCCACCCTACGGGCCCGCGCCTTGTAGGGTGGGCAATCTGCCCACGTTCGCCTGGCCTTACCGGCCGTCCAGCGTTCCGATTCGCCCGTAAAGGTCCACCCGGCGGTCGCGGAACAGGCCCCAACTGGCCCGGAGCGCCGCGATCGCATCCAGATCGAAGGCGTGGGTCAGCACCGTTTCGCTTGAGCGGTCCGCCTTGAGGACCAGTTGCCCGGTATGGTCGGCGATGAAGCTTGACCCGTAGAACGTCACCTCCCGCCCCTCGGGCGCGACCTCGGTCCCGATCCGGTTCGAGGCCACCACCGGC
>JBKBVA010000433.1:0-510 GCA_046289665.1 Allosphingosinicella sp. | reverse complement strand
CTGGTCCAGGCGAAATGGATCTGCTTCGCCACGATGGCGTTGTTCACGCCGATGAAATCGGAGGCCGTGAACAGCCGCACCGGCACGCCGAACCTTTCGCTCGCATAGGGGATGAAGGCGGCGAAGCTGTCGGTGGTCTGGGTCTGAGTCTCGACCGGGATCACCCCGAAGCCGAGCTCGCGGATGCTGGCGCGCCAGCCGGCGGCCTGGGCGCGCAGCACGCGTGGCGCAGCTCGCGGCTGCGGTACATGGCGTCCAGGCCGTGTTCGCGCTCGAAGGCGTCCACCGCCGCCGGGTCCGGCCGGAAGATCTCGACCGCCAGACCATAGTGCGCCTGCAGCCGGTCGATCAGCGCCCGGCTGACCAGAGGCCGCGCCCCGTCGTGGATCAGCACCGCCTCGACACCCGTCCCCGCCAGCGCCTCCAGCCCCGCCCGCACCGAGGCATCCCGCGAAGCACCCCCCTCGACCAGCGGCACGCCCAGAGCCTCGGCCCGCGCCCGATCCTCCG
>JBKBVA010000432.1:0-510 GCA_046289665.1 Allosphingosinicella sp. | reverse complement strand
GGGCGTGTGCCTCATCCGCAAGGACGACTACGACTTCTTCAACACCAACGACCTCCTTGAGGCCTGTCGCGAGGAAAGCACCCGCGTCTCGCTGATGTGGGAAGACTGACCATGACCGACGCACTCTTCGCGGCGACGGTCGACTTGGCCGTCCATATCGTCACAGTCATGGTCGACGACGAGTCTCCGCACATCGACATCGTCGCCACCGAAGAGGAAGCCGCCGCGCTCGTCAGCAAGGCGTCGAAGGAGTACCTCCTCGTCAACTGGGGCGACCTTCCGTCGATCCTTCATAGCGCCGGCTGGACGCGCACGCCTGCCTCGGTTCACGACTTGAGCGACGAAGACGCTGTCCACCTCGCGACGGGCTGGGACGTCGGCGGCTTTTCCGCCTCCATCGAAGCCGCGCAGATCAGCCTCCCGTTCAACCGCGTTGCTACCGCCCTTGCGCGCGCCTTCCTCACCACCGCGAAGCTCGGCCCATGCCGAGCCACCTACTTTCACTGAAGG
>JBKBVA010000431.1:0-511 GCA_046289665.1 Allosphingosinicella sp. | reverse complement strand
ATCCGCCCTGCCAGCCCCACGCGACGCCACGCCCGTCAAGGCTCCCACACTGCCGCCGCCGCCGCGATCGCCGGCAGCCGCGCCGCGAAACTCTCCGACCGGCGCCCGCGCATCAGCCCCTGCAGCCGCGGCAGCGTGCCGCTCCGGTTCATCCACAGCATCAGGCTCGCCAGCGGCCCGACATCGCGGCGCAGCGTCAGCCGCTCCGCCTCGTCGAGATCGTAGGGGTGGCAATAGGACCACAGCGCCCCCTCGCCGGCACGCCGCGCCCAGTCGGTCGCGAGGCTCCTGAGCCGCCAGGGCGGCAGCCAGCGCAGATACATCCCGCCCAGGAAGGGCAGCGTCAACGGCCCGACTCGCCCGACCGGCACCGGCACCTCGACCAGCCCCGAGGGCCAGCGGAAGGGCGCATCCGGCGCGCCCGGCCAGCCCGCCATCGGGTTGCGCGCCGGCAACACCGAGGAGGAATATGCAAAGCCGAGTGCGGCCAGCGCCTCCGGCACCCAGCCTG
>JBKBVA010000430.1:0-513 GCA_046289665.1 Allosphingosinicella sp. | reverse complement strand
AGCGCGTCTTGCGGAGAGGCGGGCATCGGGGCCGCCAGTTCGTGCTGTGGCAGCTCGTAGAGGGCGATGCCGTCCCGCACGATATCGACCCAGAAATACTCGCCGCGCTTGAGGGCGCGGTTCACCTCGTCGATCGAATGGACGATGATGTTGACCGGCCGCCTGACCGCCTCGTCGCGCAAAATCTTGTCCTCGGCGACGTACCAATAGTCCGCAATTTCCGTCAGGTCCCGGTGGCTGACCACGACCAGCAGGTCGAAATCGGACTGATAACCATTTTCCGGCTCGTCCACCCAGTCGGAGCGGGCATAGCTTCCGAACAGGATGATCTTGTAGATTTTCCCGTCCCGGCGCCACGGCTGGGTCGCCCGCGCCGTCGCTTCCTCGAACCCGGCCATCAGGATCCGCACGACGCGCGCGAGCTCGTCCTGCTGCACCTGCGGAAGATGGTCGATATTCGATTTCATGAAGCCGTCGTTCCTAATTCCACACCAAGATGCAAGCAGTCCATCC
>JBKBVA010000042.1:0-13058 GCA_046289665.1 Allosphingosinicella sp. | reverse complement strand
GGGGTGAAGGACACCGTGCCTCTGCTCCCCGAGACCCCGGCCTTCGCCGGGGTGACGGTTGGCGGCCGACGGGGCAGGCAGGCGCCCCCCACCCCCCGCCGCCGGTTTTTGCCTTCCTCGTCCGCCGTGCTAGGAACCCGCGCGGGGATGGAGCAGGAGAGTGAATTTGATCGCTGATTTCGGGTCGCCCGCGCGCCTTCTTGCCGGTTCCTCCATCCTCGCCGCGGCACTGTTCGCCGCCGCCGCCCCCGCCCAGGAGGTGCCGATCCTCCAGCCCGGCGCGCCCGGCCAGGCGCCGCGGGTGCTGACCGCGGAGGAAGCGGTCCGCATCGCCCAGACCCGTTTCTCGCCCGCCGACGTGCGCTTCATGCAGGACATGATCCGCCACCACCGCCAGGCGGTCGAGATGGCCGCTTTGGTCCAGGGCCGCACCAGCCGCGCCAGCCTGCTCGAGCTCGCCCGCCGCATCGACGCCACCCAGGCCGACGAAATGGCCTTCATGCAGGCCTGGCTCGGCGAGCGCCGCATCCCGGCGGCCGAGGCCGGCGCCGGCGCCCACGCCCACCACGCCGCCATGGCCGGCATGGCGACCCCGGAGCAGATGGCCGCGCTCGCCGCCGCCAAGGGGCCGCAGTTCGAACGCCTGTTCCTCGAGCGGATGATCGCCCACCACGAAGGCGCGGTGAAGATGGTTGACGACCTGCTCGCGCAGCCCGGCTCCGCCTACGACCCCGTCCTCCTCGATTTCGTCACCGACGTGAAGACCGAGCAGGAGGCCGAGATCAAGCGGATGGGCGCCCTGCTCGTCGGCCTCTCCGCCGACCCGCGCTCGACGCTCAGGGCCGGCTTCCGCGACGCCGGCGAGGCGGCGAGCAACATGGCGCTGGTCGCGACCCTGCCCAAGCCGACCGGCTTCTTCGACCGCGAGAATCCGGCCGGCCTGCCCCCGGCCAAGCCGCCCAAGGAAGGCGAGGAGCCGAGGTCCGCCGACGAGGCCGATCCGGACCGCGACTTCGGCGACCGCGCCCCCCACCTCAGCTTCGCCAACACCGACATGGCCTTTTCGAAGGACCTGCTCGCGGTCGGCAATTATCACGGCTTCAACCTCTACCGCCTCGGCGGCAGCGGCGTGCCGACCCTGATCAGCTCGGTGGTCTGCCCGGGCGGGCAGGGCGACGTGTCGATCGTCGGCGACCTCCTCCTGATGTCGGTCGAGCAGACCCGCGGCCGCGTCGATTGCGGCCTCCAGGGGGTGAGCGAGGACGTCAGCCCCGAGCGCTTCCGGGGCCTGCGCATCTTCGACATCAAGGATCCCGCCCGGCCGGTCCAGGTCGGCCAGGTGCAGACCTGCCGCGGCTCGCACACCCATTCGGTCGTCTCGGCGAGCCGCGAGGCGATCGTCGTCTACAACAGCGGCACCTCGACGGTGCGGAAGGGCGAGGAGCTGGCCGGCTGCGTCGGCGACGTGCCGGGCGACGATCGCACCGCTCTGTTCCGCATCGACGTGATCGAGATCCCGCTCGCGGATCCCTCGCGGGCGCGCATCGTCGACAGCCCCGCCGTGTTCGCCGATCCGGAGACCGGCCGCCTCGCCGGCCTCTGGCAGGGCGGCGACCATGGCGAGGACACGCAGGAGACCGGCCGCACCGACGAGTGCCACGACATCACCGTCTTCCCGTCCCGCAGCCTCGCCGCCGGGGCCTGCTCGGGCAACGGCATCATCTTCGATATCAAGGACCCGCGCAAACCGCAGCGGATCGACGCGGTGCTCGATCCCGGCTTCGCCTACTGGCATTCGGCGACGTTCAACAACGACGGCACCAAGGTGCTGTTCACCGACGAATGGGGCGGCGGCTCGCGGCCGCGCTGCCGCGCGCAGGACCAGCGCAACTGGGGCGCCAATGCGATCTACGACATCGAGGACGGCAAGCTGGTCTTCAGGAGCTACTACAAGCTCCCCGCCGCCCAGTCGGAGCAGGAAAATTGCGTCGCCCACAACGGCTCGATCGTCCCCGTCCCCGGCCGCGACATCTTCGTCCAGGCCTGGTACCAGGGCGGCATCTCGGTGATCGACTTCACCGATTCCGCCAATCCGGTGGAGATCGCCTATTTCGACCGCGGGCCGATCGACGAGAAGCATCTCGTCCTCGGCGGCCACTGGTCGGTCTATTGGTATGACGGCCTGATCTACGGCACCGAGATCGCCCGCGGCCTCGACGTGCTGGCGCTGCAGCCGAGCCGCCACCTCTCCGCCAACGAGATCGCCGCCGCCGCGCTCGCCGATCAGGGCGGGACGGTGAACCCGCAGCAGCAATTCCCCGTCACCTGGCCCGATCACCCGGTGGTGGCGGCCGCCTATGTCGACCAGCTGATGCGCGCCAGGGCGATCCAGCCGGCGCTCGCCGCCGATCTCGGCGCGGCGCTCGGCCAGGCCAGGGCTCCGTTCGAGGGCGGCCGCAAGGATGCGCGGCTCGCCGCTCGTCTGCGCCAGATGGCCGGCCGGCTGACCGCAACCGACGCGCGGACGACCAGGCTGCGCAACACCCTCGCCGCGGTCGCGGCAAAGCTGCGCTAACTGCCGTACCAGCCCGCGGTTCGGGACTGCAGTGCGCCCCCTCTCCCCGGCGGGGAGAGGGTAGGGTGAGGGGGTTCGGCCTCTGAAGCCAATCCCGGAGTCAGGACCCCCTCACCCCAGCCCTCTCCCCGCTGGGGAGAGGGAGCGAGAGGCCCCGTCCGGCCCGGTTAGCCGCGCGCGCGCTGCCGCGGGTGGCCGGTGGCGACGCCGCCGGAGAGGCGGGCGACGTGCGGGTAGCGCTCGGCAATCTCGGGCGTGTAGCCGAGGTTGAACACGGTCGGGCTCTTCTCCGGGCGTTCGGCGCGGTCGTAATAGGTGCCGAACAACTTGTCCCAGAAGAAGGTGGTGATGCCGTAATTGCCGTTCTCGTCGTGGAAATGGTGCGCCATGTGGCGCTTCTTCATCTCGGCGAGCAGCTTCGATTTCGGCTTGTAGGCGAGATGCTGGATGCAGTGGACGAACTCGTAGAAGCAGGTCGTCAAAAGCCCCGTCGCGAACGCCGCGCAGGCCGCGCCGAAGGCGGCGTCCGCGCCCCAGAAGCTGCCGATCGCATAGCCCAGCGGCGCCGTCGCGACGGCGATGGTCGGCAGCGTCGTGTGGAGCGCGCCGAACAGCACTTCCAGGTGGTTGGGATCCTGGTGGTGATCGTAGTGGATGCGCTTCCAGGTCGAGGCGAGGACCGGCACCTTGAACATCCAGCGGCTGTGCAGCACCCAGCGGTGGAGGATGTACCAGACGAGCGGATAGATGAGGCTCGCCACCGCGACCGCCGCCAGGGTCGGCACCAGCGGGGCCGGGCGCAGCGCGAAGCCGACGATCGCCGCCGCCGACAGCGCCAGATAGGCGATGATCGCCGGATACTGGAAATAGGCGATCACGAGCTCGCGAAAGTTCATCCGATCGAGATGATGCTCGCGGCGCCAGAAGCTCGGGCGGAGGGCGTGGGCGCGTTTCATCCGTGCAAGTCCTTGAAATTCCATGTCATGCAGGGGCTATGCACCCCTATGTGTGCATCCGTCATGAACATGCAATACGGCAGTTTGAGGGCGATGTCCCGGCTCAGGTGAGGCGCAGGGTCCGCGCGAAGCCGCCGAGCGCCGCCCGGTCGGCCGCGGCGAGGCCGAAGCGCAAAGCCGTCCAGCTCGTCCCCGCCCACAATGCGAGCACGAGGGCGAAGCGCACCGGCCCCGACGCCGCCTCCGCCGCCAGCGCCATCGCCGCGACCCCGGCGAGCGCAATGGCGAGGCCGGCGAACAGGCTGCGGTCGAACGGCGAGAGGCGGTCGGCGATGCGCAGCTCCAGCGTCGCGGCGAAGGTCGCGGCGAGCGTCGCGGCCGCGGTGGCGATGGCCATGCCGAGCGCGCCCTGGCGCGGCACCAGCAAGAAGGCGAGCACGCCCCAGACCAAAGCCGCCAGCAGGCTGTTGAGCAGGGGCAGGGCGCGGTGGCCGGTCATCTCGACGATCGGCGTCGCCGGCCCCGCCACCGCCTCGGCCGCCCGCGCCGAGACGAGGATGACGAGGAGGGGGAGGGCCGCCATCGCTTCCGGCCGGTAGACGGAGAGGATGTCGCGCCCGGCGAAGATCAGCAGCCCGGCGAGCGGCACCACCATCGCGGTCGAGACCCGGCAGGCGAAACGGTAGAGCGGGCCGATCTCCGCCCGGTCGGCCCGCGCCTGCGCGGCGGCGAGCGGCGCCATCACATATTGAAAGGCCTGGCGGACGATCAGCGGGATGGTGGCGATCTTGCGGGCGATCTCGAACAGCCCGGCGGCCACCGCCCCTTGCGTCCCCGGCAGCATCAGATTGAGGAGGAAGGGCGGCGCGTCGATCAGCAGGCGCCGCGCGACGTTGGCGGGGAGCAATGCGAGGCCGGTCGGCACCAGCACCCCCAGCACCGGGCGCACCCGCGCCCGCGCCAGCCGCCTCAAGTCGTAATAGCGCGCCAGCAGCGGCAGGCAGAGGAGGACGGTGAGGGCGAGCGAGGCGAGATGCGCGGCGGCGAGCCCGATGCTCCCGAGCCCGGCGAGGAAGAACAGCAGGGCGAAGCCGATCCGCGCGATCTGCTCCCAGAAGATGCGCAGCCGTATCTCGGGTCCGAAGGCCCGGCGCGCCCGCGCCGCCGAGGTCGCCACCTCGACGAAGGTCCACAAGGGCAGCGCCCAGACGAACAGGGCGATGAGGAAGGGGAGGGAGTCGCGGTCCTCCGGCGCGGCGGAGAAGATGCCCGCAATCGCCTCCGCCTGCCACGAGACGACCGCCGCGATCAGCATCGCCGGCAGCACCGCGACGAGCAGGGCCGCCTTCACCGCCCCGTGCACCCTTTCCTCTTCGCTCTCGCCCGGCACGACCCGCTGCAGCGCGCTGGTCATCGACAGGTCGACGATGTTGGAGACGAGGTTCACCGCCCCCCACAGGGCGACGTAGAGGCCGTAGGTGGCGAGGCCGTAGAGCCAGACGAACAAAGGCTGGGCGACGGCCTCGATCAGCGCCCCGGCGCGCGCCAGCCCGGCCAGCCCCGCGCCGCGGGCGACGTCGCCGCGCGACACGGCGGGGGCCGCGGGCGGGTCGCTCACTCCTCGGTCCGGATGAGCACGGCCTCGCCGATCAGGAGGAACAGGCCGAACGGCGCCCAGGCGGCGAGCAGAGGCGGGTAGGCGCCGAGATTGCCCATCGCCAGCGCGAAATTGTCGGCGACGAAATAGGCGAAGCCCAGCGCCATGCCGATCACCGCGCGGATGAACAGCTGGCCGGACCGCGCGAGCCCGAACGCCGCCACCGCCGCCAGCAGCGGCATCAGCATCGAGGAGAGGGGGCCCGAAAATTTGTGCCACAGCCCCGATTCCAGCGCCGCCGTCGGCCGCCCCGCGGCCTTCAGCTGCGCGATCGATTCCCGCAGCGTCCAGAAATCCTGCTCCGCCGCGCTGACGTCGGCGAGGGCGAACTGGTCGGGCGCGAGGCCGCGGCCATATTCGAGCACCGGCTGCGTCGTCTCGCGCGCCGCCTCGACGTCGAAGACGCGGACATTCTCCAGCCGCCAGCCCGCGCCGTGGCGCACCGCCCGCTCCGCCTCGACGATGCGCTGCAGCGTCTCCCAGTCGCGGTCGTGGATGACGACGCCGCGCAGCTCGGTATCCGCGCCTTGCCCCCGCACCTCGTCGGCGCGCAGCAGATCGTCCTCGAAGCGGATCCAGACGTTGGGGGTGATGCCGGTGTCGCGCGGCACCGGCCCGTAATCGACCTTGGTCCAGGCGTTGAGCGTCGCCGTCGCCCGCGTCACCACCCGCTCGTTGAAGACGAAGCTCGCCGCCGCGATCAGCAGGCTCGCGAGGACGAGCGGCGCGATGATCTGGTGGGCCGAGATGCCGGCCGCCTTCATGCTGACGATCTCGCTATTCTGGTTGAGCGTCGCCAGCGTGATCAAAGTGCCGAGCAGCACCGAGAAGGGGAGGAAGCGCGCGATCAGCTGCGGCACGCGCAACGAGACGTAGCGCCACAGCTCCGCCTCGCCATTGCCCTCCTGCGCCAGGATCTTGCCGGACTCGCCGAGCAGATCGAGCGTCATCAGGATCACCACCAGAGCGGCGAGCACGGCCAGCGCGCGCAGCACGAAGGTCTTCGCCATGTAGAGGGCGATCCGCTTCGACGGGAAGAAGTGGATGTTGATCATTCGGCGGGCTCGGGCGCCGGCTCGCGGCGCCGGCCGATGCGCAGCAGCCGGCCGAGCGCCTTGGCCGCGCTGGCGAAGGCGCGCTCCAGCGCCCCGATCGGCTGGCCGCCGGGGCGGTAGGCAAGCGTCCAGTACATCCACAGGATCAGCGCCGCGAACAGCGCGAACGGCACCCACAGAGCGAGCAGCGGGTCGATCCGCCCCTGCGCCCCCATCTGCTCGGCATATTGGTTCACCTTGTGATAGGTGACCACCATCACGATCGACAGGAAGATGCCGAGGCCGGACGTGCTTCGCTTCGGCGGCACCGCCAGGGCGACGGCGAGCAGCGGCACCAGCAGCATGATGACGATCTCCACCATCCGATAGTGGAAATTGGCGCGCACCGCCGCCCGCGTCTCGGGGGCCACCGCCTCGGATCGTCCCTCGCGCACCAGCTGCGGCAGCGTCAGCTCGTCCGTGTCGCCGACGCCGCGGCCGCGGAACGTCTCGATGGCGGGCAGGTCGATCGGCAGATCGTGGGCGGCGAAGGAGAGGACGCGGGGCGATTCGTAATTGGGCGCGTCGTGGACGAGCCGGCCGTTGGAGAGCCGCAGGATGATCGTGTCGGGATCGTCGGTGGCGAGGAAGGTGCCGTGATCGGCGGTGACGGCGAGCGTCTTGCCGTCCCTCGTCTCCGCCCGCACGAACACGCCGTGGAGCAGCCGCCCCTGGTCCTCGCTCGCCTCGACGCGCAGCGTCATCCGCCGCCCGAGATTGGTGAACTCGCCGACCTTGATCGATGCGCCCAATGCGCCGGAGCGCAGTTCGAAGCGGAGCTGTTCGTAGCCGTAGCGCGAGACCGGCTGGAGATAGCCGACGATGAACAGGTTCAGCCCCATCAGCGCGATGGCGTAGAGGTAGGGCACGCGCAGCAGCCGCGTATAGCCGATGCCCACCGCGCGCAGCGTGTCGAGCTCGGACGACAAAGCCAGCTTGCGGAAGGCGATCAGGATGCCGAGCAGCAGGCCGATCGGAATGCCGAGCGCGAGATATTCGGGGATCAGGTTGGCGAGCATCTGCCACACCACCGCCACCGGCCCGCCTTCGGTGACGACGAAATCGAACAGGCGCAGCATCTTGTCGAGGACGAGCAGCATCGCCGCCAGCGTCAGCGTCGCGAGCAGCGGCACGAAGATCAGCCGCGCGAGATAGCGGTCTATCCTGGTCAGCGGCGTCACGGTCTGCGGCAGTCCCTTCGCCGCACCTCGCGCGCGGCATCCCCCGGCGGCTATAGCGGGGGCGGGCGCGGGGGTCATCGGCTTATTGCCGCTTTTTGTCCTGGGAGACGGAAGGGAAAGCCCGCCCTCGCTTCGTCGCGCCTGCGCAACCGCATGGCGGTTCGCCGGAACGGACCTATTTTCCCAATGGTTTCAACAACCTGACCGCCGCAAAACGCGTCGGCAGGAGAGGCTGCTCCTTACGCGAGGGCAGCCTCTCTTCGTTCGGGGTCGTCGCCCCTCCGGCCGCACCCCCCCAGCCGTCATTGCGAGCAAAGCGAAGCAATCCCCCTCCGAAATGAGCCCCGCCGCCCGTCCCCCCACCGTCATGCCAGCGAAGGCTGGCATCCCTGCTGACCCGGTGGCTTCGACGGCGGCGGCGGCGATGCACCGGCGCAGCATGGACCCCAGCCTTCGCTGGGGTGACGAGCAGTCGCGCCGTCCCCGTCGTGCCGGCGCAGGCTGGGTCCGCGCGTGCATCGGCGCTACAAGAACCCCGGCCCGCGCCGCGTCACCCCGAGGAGGAGGGCCTCACCCCTATCGCGCCACCGGCCGCGAGGAGACGATACGGTTGGCGCTGTCGGTGACCACCTCGAGCAGCCGGCCGCTCGAATCCTGCACCCGCCGCACCGTCTGGCCGGCGCTGTTGACGGTGCGGGAAACCTCGCTGAGCCCGGCACCGGCGAGGTCCAGCACCTGGCCGTTGCGGAGCGCCGCGCCGGCGACGCCGCCGACCGTGTCGACGGCATTGTTGGCGACGCCGCCCACCACCGGCAGCGCATTGTTGGCGACGCCGCCGACGGTGTTCACACTGTTGTCGACGGTGGACAGCAATTGCGGGAGGATCTGCGGATTGTTGTCCAGCGTCTGGAGCGTCCGCTCGATGATCGCCCGGACGTTGTCGAGCCGCACGACCAGGGTCGCGCTCGCCTGGACGCCCTTCACCTGGATCTTGACCTGGTCGACCCGGGCGTGGGCCCCCGCCGTCAGCTTGAGGAGGTTCGCCAGCCGCGCGTCGAGCGAGATGTCGACCTCGAGGTTCTGGACGTCGATGGTGATCTCGTCGACCGACAGGTTCGGCACGTCGAGCAGGACGTCCGGCTGCTCGCCGTCGGCGGCGACGATCTGCTGCCCGACGGTGGTCGCCTGGACGTTGTTGTTGCGGCGGTTGTTCTGGGCTTCGGCCGGGGTGGCCGCGAGGACGATCGCCGCGGCGGCGGCCGCGGCAAGCCGGATGTCAGGCATTCCATTCTCCCTGTTTGCGGAGGCGAAACGTCATTGCGGGGCGGGAGTTTCGCCGGCCTCCCCAATTTGTGCGGGCGGCGCGATCCGCGCCTCGCCCCGCACCTTGACGCGCACGTTGCGCAGCTTCCTTCGCCCTTCCGGCGCGGGCGCTGTCGCGGCCTCGACCGCGCTCCCGCCGTCGGGCTCGGCGCGCACCGTCAACGCCGCTTCGCCCCGGCGCTCGATCTCCACCGATCGCGCCTTCAGGTCGATGTCCAGCTGGATGTCGGGCGGCGGCGCGGCGGCACTCTGGAGCAGCAGATAGAGCAGCATGTTCGTCTTTCGATACGGGCGCGACGAAAACCGCGCAGCGACGGGTTCGATCCCTTCCGCCGCCGCCGCCGCGGCACCGGCCCGCCTGCGCCTTTTCAAAGCGGCTTTCAATGTAGGAAATCGCCTGTCACCCTGCGTTCGGCCCGGCCGGATCGCGCGGCGAAACGGACGGAGCCAGACGCGGGGCGTATCTCGGGTAGGGAAGGTTTTTTCCCCTTTAGGAAGCCGAACTTTCCGAACCTTCCGCGGGCGCCGCGCATTGATTGGATATGAGAGAATCGGTGCAAGAACCTGTTTCGGAACGCAATTCGCCCGTCACCGTCCACCGCCCGGCCGGCGCGGCGGTTCCGGTGGTGTTCGATTCGCCCCACAGCGGGCGCGACTATCCGGCGGACTTCGCGCCGCTGGTGCCGGTGCAGGACCTCCACGGATACGAGGACCGGCTGGTCGACGCGCTGCTCGCCGATGCGCCGGAGCACGGCGTCGTCCTTGTCACCGCCGGCTTCCCGCGCGCCTATGTCGATCCCAACCGCGCCGCCGACGATCTCGACCGGCACGTCGCCGGCGCGGACTGGACCGATCCGATCGCGCCCACCGTCTATTCGGAGCGGGGCCTCGGCCTCGTCTTCCGCACCGCCCTCGACGGCAGCCCGATCTACGCCGGCCCGCTCGCCCGCGCGGACCTCACGCACCGGATCGAGCGGCTGTGGCGGCCCTATCACGACGCGCTGGAGGCGGAGCTGGCGCGGGCGCAGGCGCGCTGGGGCGCGGTCTGGCACGTCGACTGGCATTCGATGCGGCCGGTCGGCGATGCGCTCGCGCCCGATCCCGGCGAGGTCCGGGCCGATTTCGTGCTCGGCGATCTCGGCGGCACCAGCGCCGAAGCCGCGTTCAGCGACCATGTCGAGGCGGCGCTCGCCGCCATGGGCTATTCGGTGGCGCGCAACCGGCCGTTCCAGGGCGGCTACATCACCGCCCGCCACGGCCGGCCGGCGGAGGGGCGCCACAGCGTCCAGATCGAGATCAACCGCGCCCTCTATCTCGACATGGAGACGCTGGCGCTGAGCCCCGGCGCCGAGGCGCTGAAGCGGGATCTCGCCGCCTTCGCCCGCGGCCTCGCCGCCTGGGCGGCGGCGCGGGTCACAGCGTCTTGATCGCCCCGAACACCGACCAGTCGATCCGATCGGTCAGCATCTCGAGCGCCAGCGTGCCGAGCAGCGAGTTGCCGCTCGAATCGAGCCCCGGCGACCAGACCGCGATCGAGGCGGTGTTGGGCGCGATGGCGAGGATGCCGCCGCCGACGCCGCTCTTGGCGGGAAGGCCAACCCGGTAGGCGAAGTCGCCGGCGCCGTCGTAGAGGCCGCAGGTCATCATCAGCGCCATCAGCCGCCGCGCCCGCCGCGCCGCCGTCCCCCGCCGCCGCGCCTTCTCGTCCGGCCCGTCGAGCATCAGGAAGCGGCCGACGCGGGCGAGCTGGCGGCAGGACAGCTCGATCGCGCACTGGCGGACATAGGCGTCCATCACCCGCTCGATGTCGTTGTGGAAGTTGCCGAAATGCTTGGCGAGGCTCATCAGCGCGCGGTTGAGGTCGCCCGCCGTCTCGTCGGACCGCGCCACCTCGTCGTTGATCGACACGCGCTCGCCGTCGAGCAGGCCCTGGACGAAGCCGACGACGGCGCCCAGTTCCTCCTCCTCGCTCAATTTGTCGAGCAGCATGTCGACGACGACGAGGGCGCCGGCGTTCATGAACGGGTTGCGCGGAATGCCTTCGTGCAGCTCGAGGTCGACGATCGAATTGTAGGGGTCGCCCGACGGCTCGCGGCCGACCCGCTTCCACAGCTCGCTGCCATAGGCCTCCAGCGCCAGCTCGAGCGAGAAGAGCTTGGAGATGCTCTGGATCGAAAAGGGCGTGTCGGCATCGCCGCCCGTCACCATGTCGCCGTCGCGGGTGAAGATCGCGATGCCGAAGCGGTCGGTGTCGATGCCGGCGAGCGCGTCGATCTTCCTGGTCGCGGTGCCGCGTTCGGGGCTGGCGGCGATCTCCTCGGCGATCTCGCCGACCGCGCGCTCCAGCGCCTCGAGATCGATCCTGTCCTGCTGTTCGTGGCTCACGTCTTGCTCCTCTTTCGAGAGACAACCCGCCGCGCCGGGCTCGGTTCACCGCGCGAGGCGGCGGAGACGGGGCGGGGGACGCCCGCGCGCCCGGCGTGCCGCGCAGCCGCCGCCACTTTTTGGACCCAATCCGCACCATAATTTCGCCGCAAGATTAAGCGATTGTGCCCGACTGGGGGCTGGTGACGAACCGACGCTCCGCCTGTTCGGGCGGCGCGCACGATGTCTGGAGTTTCAGTGGCGATGTCGAAATTTCTGCCCGTGCCTGCAATCGCAGCGGCCGCCCTTGCCGCGGCCTTGCTGCCGGCTGCCCCCGCGGCGGCCGTGCCGGTCGGCCCCTATGCCTCGCTCTGCGCGGCCGGCAAGCCCGCCGCTCTGGTGCGGGTCAGCGGCTTCAAGGCGGCGCGCGGCGTCGTCTCGGTCAAGCTCTATGCCAGCAACCGCACCTTCCTCGAAAAGGGCGCCTATATCCGCAAGGTCGAGGTCCCGGTCACCCGCACCGGCCCGATCGACGTCTGCGTGCCGGTGCCGGCGAGCGGCAATTACGCCCTCTCGGTCCGCCACGAGGTGACCGGCAGCAAGTCGCGCTCCGACGGCGGCGGCTTCTCGGGCAATCCGGACGTGTCGACGATGGACCTCGTGATGAAGCGCAAGCCGAGCCTTTCCAAGGTCACCTTCCACGTCAACGGCTCGACCCGGGTCGTGCCGGTGGTGCTGAACTATCTGCAGGGCGGATCCTTCCGGCCGGTCTCCTGAGCCGCCGAATGACCCGGGTCGCGCTCCTTTCCAACCCGCGCTCCACCGGCAACCGCGCCATCCTGCCGCGCGTGCGCAGCTTCTGCGCGCAGCACAAGGACATCTTCCACTACGAGGTGGAGGATGTCGATCAGATCGGCACCGCGCTCGCCACCATCGCCCGGGTCAAGCCCAAGGTGCTGGTGATCAACGGCGGCGACGGCACCGTGCAGGCGGCGCTGACCGAAATCTTCAACGGCAACCATTTCGGCGACACGCCGCCGCCGGTCGCGGTGCTGCCCAACGGCAAGACCAACCTCATCGCCCACGATCTCGGCGCCGACGGCGATCCGATCGCGGCGCTGGAGCGGGTCGTCGAGCTCGCCCGCGCCGATCTCGATCCGCACATCGTCTGCCGGGAGCTCATCACCCTGTCGGGCGGCACGCCCAACGGCAAGCCGGTGCTCGGCATGTTCCTCGGCGGCGCGGGCCTCGCCGACACGATGCTCTACTGCCGCCACAAAATCTATCCGCTCGGCCTGCCCAACGGCCTGGCCCATTTCCTCGCCCTGATGCTCGGCCTGATGGGCGTGCTGTTCGGCCGGGTGGCGAGCTTCCTCCCGCCGCGGCGCGAGCTGCTCAAGATCTCGGTCCACAAGAGCGGCGAGATGGAGGGCCATTACGCCTTCCTGATGGTGACGACGCTGCAGCGCCTGCTGTTCAACGGCCATATGCCGGGCGCCAGCCCGCGGGTCGGCGCGATGCAGCTCCTCGTCATCGACCGCAACATCCGCTCGCTGGTCGGCGCCCTGGTCGCCGCGATACGCGGCCGCCTCGGCCGCAGCGCGCTGGCCGGCGTCCATCTCGAGCGGGGCGACGAGATCCGCATCGAGGGCGAGCGCTCCAGCGTCATCCTCGACGGCGAGATGTTCGAGGCCGGCGCCGGCCGCCCGATCGTGCTGACGCCGACCCGCCCGATGCCCTTCCTCCGCCTCGCCGCTTAGGGTCTACCCGCCCGCCGCCGCGTTTCCGGCCGCCTCGGGCGCCGCTTCGCCGCCGCTCTGGCCGCCCGGCGTGCCGCAGGCGGCGGCGAGCGCCGCGGTCTGGGCGTTGAGCGGGAGGCGGAGCGGCTCGGTGTCTCCCGCCTCGATC
>JBKBVA010000429.1:0-513 GCA_046289665.1 Allosphingosinicella sp. | reverse complement strand
GAAGGCGCCGAAGCCGAGCGAGGCGGCGGCGGCCGCGAGCAGCAGCCGGCCCGGCTCGGTGGCGAACAGCGGCGCGAGGTAGGAGGGCGCGACGAGGGCAAGGGCCGCGGCCATCACGAGCGGCAGCGCGCCGATGATGAGCGCGCTCGCCCGCGCCTCGGAGCTGAGCGCTCTCACCTTCAGGCGGAGCGCAAGCCGCTTGCGCACGGTGGCCTCGAGCTCCGCCAGCGTCTCGGCGAGGTTGCCGCCGGTCTCGCGCTGGATCGAGACGGCCACGCACAGGAAGTCGAACTCGGCGAGCCGCACCGCCGCCGCCACGTCCCACAGCGCCTCCTCGAGCCCGCGGCCGAGCCGCATCTGCCGGTCGGCCTCGGCCATGAGCGGCCCGGCCGGGGCCGGCATCTCGCGCGCTGCCTCGGCCACCGCCTCGGCGGCGGGCAGGCCGGCGCGGACGCAGCGCACGAGAAGGCCGAGGAGGTCGGGCACCTGCTGCTCGAAGGCGCGCGCGCGGCG
>JBKBVA010000428.1:0-513 GCA_046289665.1 Allosphingosinicella sp. | reverse complement strand
TCATCCGCGCCTGACGGGGTGATCCGGCAATACCCTCTTGGGTTTCGCGGGCCGCGTGGCTAAACCCGGGCCGAAGCGGGGAGGGCAGGAATGAGCACCGATGTCATCGCACGTCTGAAGGACATGGCCGGTCGGCCGGATCGGGTCTGGAGTCAGGGGCAGGCGACCTACGGCGACCTTCTGGCCGAGACCGGGCGGATGGCCAATGCGCTGGGGGCGCTGGGGCTTGCCAGGGGCGACCGGCTTCTGGTGCAGGTGGAGAAATGCCCCGAGGTCCTGTCGCTTTACCTTGCCTGCCTGCGCGCAGGCGTGGTCTTCCTGCCGGTGAACCCCGGCTACACCGTGGCCGAGACCGCGCATTTCCTGACCGATGCCGAACCGGCCCTGGCGCTGGTCGAGGCGGGCCGGGTCGCCGAGATCGCAGCCCTTGGTGCGCGGGCGATGGCGCTGGGCACGTTCCTGGCGACGGTGGCGGGGCAGGGGGCGGACTTCGCCGACCCCACCCATGCGCCC
>JBKBVA010000427.1:0-515 GCA_046289665.1 Allosphingosinicella sp. | reverse complement strand
CCCAAGGCTACGGCGCGCGCAGCATCTGCCTTGACGGGCCGAGGCAGACACCCGGGACGCGACGCGCCGCGGGAGAACCGGCAATCAGGGCGGCATCGCTGCCGGGGCGGGGGCGGCGCGGGCCAGCTCGGCCTCGAGCAGCGGCAGGATGTCGCGCAGCTTCTCATAGGCCTCGCTCACCTCCTTTTGGGCGAGCTTGCGGTCGAGCTCGGTAGCGCCGGGGCGCGCGTAGGCGATCAGGGCGGCATGGGCCTCGCCGCCCTCCTTGATCACGCCGTGAGCGTAATCGAGCAGGCGGTGCCGATCGGCAAAGCGGCGCCGCTCGGCCAGTTCGAGCTGGGTGGCGTAGACCTCGAACAGCGGCGCACCGCGCCCGCCTTCGGCCTGATAGGCCAGATCAAGGTCGATCGCGGCCTCAAGCGGCACCTGTTCGGGCCGATCCGGGTCCATCCATGCGCGGATCGTGCCCGGCTGGCGCTGGGCGATGCGGGCCATCGCTTCGACCCCGCCGGAAA
>JBKBVA010000426.1:0-515 GCA_046289665.1 Allosphingosinicella sp. | reverse complement strand
AGCGACGCCAGATATCCCGCCCGCGCCCCCGCCCGCCAGTCGGCCCAGCGCCCCCGAACCGGGCGGAGGGCTTCGGCAAATGCATTCGGTCCCGCCTGGACCGCCAGCTCTGGCCGATAGATCTTGCCCAGCTCGCCCGCTTCGCCATGCACATGGATCAGTCGCTGATGCGGGGTCGGCACTTCCAGCAGCGTATAGCCGTCGGTCGTCATCTCGCCGAAGTGGACATTGATCGCCAGGATCGTATCCGCCTTGCGGATCAGGTCCTTGACATGCGGCGGCATCCCCACCCCCGCCTCGCCCGCATAGACCGCCGAGTGGTTGTCGAACTGGTCCTGATAGCGGAAGGCCGCGATCACGGGCATGTCCGATCCTTCGGCAAAGGCCTGCAACGCCGCCCGGGCCTCCGCCGTCCAGTTGCAGCCGCCAATCAGGATCAGCGGCCGGTCCGCCTGCTTCAGGCCGTGCAGCGCCTCCTCGACCGCCCCCGCCGCGGGCGCGGGCTCCTGCACCAC
>JBKBVA010000425.1:0-516 GCA_046289665.1 Allosphingosinicella sp. | reverse complement strand
CGATCCGGCCCTTCGCCCCCATCGCCTCGAGGCGCGCGTCATAGCTGTCGTCGATTGCCTCCCACCGCGCCAGTCGCATGGGCGTGACCTGATCGTCCAGCACCACGCTTGCGCCCGGCAGATAGTCGAACAGCGTCTCGAGCCCGGCATGGAAGAGGGGCAGCCAGTGTTCCATCCCCTGATGCTTGCGGCCCGCGCTCACCGCCTCGTAAAGCGGGTCATCCGTCCCCGCCGCACCGAAGGCGATGCGATAGTTCTGCCGGAAGCGCGCGATCGCGGCCTCGTCGAGGATCACCTCGGACACGGCCGAGAACTCGACCCTCTTCAGCTTTTCCGTGGTCCGCTGCGTCTCGGGATCGAAGCGCCGCGCGCCGTCGAGCACGTCGCCGAAGAAGTCCAGCCGGATCGGCCCGCCGGGCCCCGGGGGAAAGATGTCCACGATCCCGCCGCGCAGGGCATAGTCGCCGGGTTCGGCGACGGTGGAGACCGGCGAGAAGCCCATCCGCGCCAGAAACC
>JBKBVA010000424.1:0-519 GCA_046289665.1 Allosphingosinicella sp. | reverse complement strand
GGTGGCCCTCGTGGCCGATGTAGATCATCTGCACCCCGTTCTCGTGGTGGCGGGCGTCCTCGTTGTGGCACTTGGTCACCAGGGGGCAAGTCGCATCCCCCGCGATCATCCGGCGGCGGCTGGCCTCGGCCGGCACGGACTTCGGGACGCCGTGGGCGGAAAAGACGACGGGGCGGTCGTCGGGGCAGTCGTCCAGGTCCTCGCCGAAGACCGCGCCCTTCGCCTTCAGCGCATCGACGACGAACCGGTTGTGGACGATCTCGTGCCGGACATAGACCGGGGCGCCCCATTTCTGGATCGCCATCTCGACGATCTTGATCGCGCGGTCCACCCCGGCACAGAAGCCACGCGGTGCGGCGAGGTAGAGGGTCAGGAGGGGCAGGTCGGGCATCGGGGGGCCTTCGTCTGGGGTCGCGACAGGTTTAGGGGCTTGGGGGGGCTGCGTCCAGCGTCACGCGTGGCGCGATTTGCGAGGTGGGGGATTTCAAGGGCTTGGCTGTAGACTTTCAGGAGTTGTTG
>JBKBVA010000423.1:0-519 GCA_046289665.1 Allosphingosinicella sp. | reverse complement strand
GGTCACAATCGACCCGAAACGAAACCCCGTCCCGGGCCTGACCCGGGACCTCGGTCGGAACCGGGCGCTCACGCCTGCAAAGCGATCTCCGCGCGCCAACCTGAGGCCCCGGGTCAAGCCCGGGGCGGGATTGCCCGGGATGGCTGACCCCTGCCCGAATGCCTCGCGATGACAGACCGCCTTCCCGCGTGGTCGCTGTTCGCGGCGCTGATCGCCATGGCAGGCCTGCCGATCTACATTCACGCGCCGAAATACTACGTCGACAGCTACGGCGTTTCGCTGGCATCGCTCGGGTTCACCCTCGCCGCCCTGCGCCTGATCGACGTGGTGCAGGATCCGTTCCTCGGCTGGCTGGCCGAGGCGACGCGCCCCCGCCGCCGCCTCGGCGTGGCCCTCGCCGTCCTGCTCATGGTGGTCGCGATGACCGGCCTCTTCGCCGTCACGCCGCCCATGCCGCCGCTTGGCTGGTTCGCGCTGTGCCTCACCGGCCTCTTCAGCGGATTCTCCTTCCTGACGATC
>JBKBVA010000422.1:0-519 GCA_046289665.1 Allosphingosinicella sp. | reverse complement strand
GGCATCGCCATTGCCGTCATACATGTAGTCGTTGCCGGTGCCGCCGACGATCGTGTCGTTGTGGTTGCCGCCGTTCAGGCTGTCGTTGCCCGCCATGCCGCTCAGGATATTGGCGTTGGCGTTGCCCTGGACGATATTGTTGAGCTCGTTGCCGGTGCCGCGGATCGCGCCCGAGCCGGTCTGCAGAGCCAGATTCTCGAAGTTGGCACCCAGCGTGTAGTCGATGAACGAGGTGACCTGGTCGGTTCCTTCGTTCTCGGCTTCGACGACGACGTCGCCCGCATCGCGAACGACGTGAAGGTCATTGCCGAGGCCGCCGATCGTCGTGTCGTTGCCGGCACCACCGTCCAGAGTGTCGTTGCCGGCGCCGCCGTCGAGCACGTTGTTAGCGGCGTTGCCGTTGATGACGTTGTTCAGGGCGTTGCCGGTACCGTTCACCGCCGAACCGAGCAGCGTCATGTTCTCCAGGTTAGCGCCGAGCACATAGCTGATCGTCGAGCGGACGAGATCGGTGCCCTC
>JBKBVA010000421.1:0-519 GCA_046289665.1 Allosphingosinicella sp. | reverse complement strand
GTGCTGACGGGGACGACGGCCGAGGTGACGGCGCGCTATCTGGCCGGGGATGCCGATATCCTTCTGGTGCATGACTGCGTGACTGTGCCGGTGCATGAGGCGCTGGCGGGGCATGACCGCAAGGTGCTGCGCGCCGACCGCTTCCGCCCCTTTGCCGCGAAAGCGCGGGATTTCGACCTGCCGGGCACGGCGCGGGTGCCCTTTCCGCTGGTGGCCTATGCCCAGCGCGCCTATTTCGCGCGGCTGTTCGAACATGTGGTGGAACGCAACCCGCAGCCGCTCGCCTATCGGGTGGTGGTGCAATGCGACATGTCGGATGTGCTGAAGGATGTCATCGCCGCAGGTCATGGCGTCGGCTGGCTGCCCGACAGCGCGATCGACAAGGCCACGGCGGCCCTGGTCGAGCCGGTCGGGGGCGAGGACTGGGTGCTGCCGGTGGAAATCTGCCTCTATCGCCCGCGCCGGTCGGCCGGGCCGGTGGTCGAGGCCCTTTGGCAGGCGCTGACCGGCTGACGCATT
>JBKBVA010000420.1:0-521 GCA_046289665.1 Allosphingosinicella sp. | reverse complement strand
GGTGTCGCTGCTCATGCTCGTCACGGCGCAGGCCATCCTGCAACGCGGGCGGAAGGCCGGATGATGCCGAGGGAGGATCGGATGCTGCTGCAGGATCGCGTGGCCTTCGTGACCGGGGCCGGATCGGGGATCGGCAGGGCCGGGGCGCTGGCCATGGCCGCCGAGGGGGCGCTGGTCGTCGTGACCGACCGCGACGGCGACCGGGCGCGCGCGGTGGCGGACGAGATCGCCGGGGCCGGGGGTCGCGCCGAGGCGCGGGCGCTGGACGTGACCGACGATGCCGCCCTGGCCGCCGCGATTTCCCGGACCGCCGCCGGGCACGGGCGGCTCGACATCCTGCATTCCCATGCCGGCATCCAGATCCCGGGACGGCTGGAGGAGGTCACGCCCGAGCAGATGGATGCCTCGTGGCAGTTGAACGTCCGGTCGCATTTCGTGGCGGCCCGGGCGGCGATGCCGGTGATGAAGGCGCGCGGCAAGGGGTCGATCATCATCACCGCGTCGAATTCCGGCGTGCAGTA
>JBKBVA010000041.1:0-13127 GCA_046289665.1 Allosphingosinicella sp. | reverse complement strand
CTGCCACGAGATCCGGCCTTGGCCGGTCGACAGGTGTACGGCTTCAGCCCTTCAGCTTCGCCAGCACGCCCTGCAGCTGCATGGCGTTGGACATGTCGCCCTCGACCTTCAGCTTGCCCTGCATGAAGGCGGTCATGCCGTCCAATTTGCCGTCGGCCATCGCCTGCCAATCGTCCCAGGCGACCTTGATCGTGGTGTCGGCGGGGCCGTCTTCCTCGGTCACCTGGTTGGCGACGCCGTCCAGCATCACCGCGCCTTCGGAGCCGAAATCGAGCTTCACGCGCTTGCCCGGCAGCCACGCGCCCTTCTCGTTCAGCGCCGCGGCCATCTCGCTCTTGGTCATCAAATGTCTCCCGATGAAGGTGGGCCCGGTCCTACTTTACGTAAACGTCACGTCAAGGGGCTTACACCCGTGTCAGCAACCGCTCCCCTTTTCCTGCCGCCGCAACCGGGCTAGGCGCCGGCCATGACCGAGACCCGCACCGGTGGCCGCATCCTCGTCGACGCTCTCCTGGCCCAGGGGTGCGAGCGCATCTTCACCGTGCCCGGCGAGAGCTTCCTCGCCGTGCTCGATGCGCTCCACGACGTGCCCCAGATCGACCTCGTAGTCTGCCGCCAGGAAGGGGGCGTCGCCTATATGGCCGAGGCCGACGGCAAGATGACCGGGCGGCCCGGCATCGCCTTCGTCACCCGCGGCCCCGGCGCCACCAACGCGTCGGTGGGCGTCCATGTCGCCCATCAGGATTCGACGCCGATGATCCTGTTCGTCGGCGACGTCGCCCGCGGCGACCGCGATCGCGAAGGATTCCAGGAGGTGGACTTCGCCCAGATGTTCGGTCCGCTCGCCAAGTGGGTGGGCCGGATCGACGATGCGGCGCGGATCCCCGAATATGTCGCCCGCGCCTGGTCGCTCGCCCTGTCTGGGCGGCCGGGGCCCGTGGTGATCGCGCTTCCCGAGGACATGCTGCGCGACGCGGCCGAGGCCGCCGACCGGCCGCGGGTGGAGCGGCCGCGGCAGGCGGCGGCGCCGGAGGATGTGGAAGCGATCGCCGAGGCGCTGCGCGGCGCGGAACGGCCGCTGGCGATCGTCGGCGGCGCCGGGTGGCGGCGGGAGGACGGCGAGGCCTTCGCGCGCTTCGCGGAGGCCTGGGGCCTCCCCGTCGCCGCAGCCTTCCGCCGCCAGGACGCGGTCCCCAACCACAGCCGCGTCTATGCCGGCAATCTCGGCTACGGCCCCAATCCCAAACTGGTGAAAAGGGTGCGGGAGGCGGACCTGCTGCTCGTCGTCGGCGCGCGGCTCGGCGAGGCGACCACCGACGGCTACACGCTCGTCACGCCCGACCATCCCGGCCAGCGCATGATCCACGTCCACCCCGACCCGAACGAACTCGGCCGCGTCTACCGCACCGATCTCTCGGTCTGCGCCGACATGGACATCGCCGCCGCGCTCGCGGCGCTGCCGGCGCCGGAGACCCGCTCGGGCGAAGGCGAGGAAGCGCACCGCGAATGGCTCGACTGGTCGACGCCCCAGCCGAGCGGCGCCGCGCTCGATCTCGGCCAGTGCGTCGCCGCCTTGCGCGAGGCGCTCCCCGCCGACACCATCGTCTGCAATGGGGCGGGCAACTTCTCCGGCTGGTGGCACCGCTACTGGCATTACGGCCCGCTGCCCTCGCAGCTCGCCCCGACCAACGGCTCGATGGGCTACGGCCTGCCCGCCGGCGTCGCCGCCGCGCTTCGCTTCCCGGACCGGCAGGTGCTGGTCGCCGCCGGCGACGGCGATTTCCTGATGAACGGGCAGGAGCTGGCGACGGCGGTGCGCTACGGCGCGTCGATGCTGGTGATCGTCGTCGACAACCAGAGCTACGGCACGATCCGCATGCACCAGGAGCGCGACTATCCCGAGCGCGTCTCCGGCACCGGCCTCACCAACCCCGATTTCGCCGCCTTCGCCCGCGCCTTCGGCGCCTGGGCTGAGACGGTGGAAGCGACGGCCGACTTCGCGCCGGCGCTGGAGCGCGCGCTGGGCCAGCAGGGCGTCCGCCTCCTCCACCTGCGCACCGAAGTCGAGCACATCACCACGGCGACGACGATCTCGAAGCTGCGGGCGCGGGCGAAGGCCGGCTAGAGCCTCCCCCGTCGCCTGGCCGCCCTAGTGGTCCAGGGGGATCGCCGTGGTGTGGCCGGCGCCCGGGCCGGCGCCGAGATCGGTCCCCGTGGTCGGGTTGATGTCGGGGTTCGACCGGGTGCGCTCCGCCGCCGCGGCGACGTCCTTCGCCTCGCGCCCGGAAAGCGTCACCGTGGCCGTGCCGTCGCCGCCGTCGATCGCCGCCGCCGCGTCCATCACGTCCATCCGGTCCCACTCGTCGCCGCTGTTCCAGGGGCCGAGCATGTCGCCTTCGCCCTGCGAGGTGTTGACGTACAGGCTCGAATATTCCGGCTCGCCCGGAAGCTTGCCCGGCGGGAAATTGTTCTCGATCGAGTAGAGCGCCTTCTCGAAGGATTTCTGGTGGGCGACCTCGCGGGTCATCAGGAACTTGAGCGCATCCTTGACCCCGGGATCGTCGGTGATGTTGATCAGCCGTTCGTAGACGATCTTCGCCCGCGCCTCTGCGGCGATGTTGGAGCGCAGGTCCACCGTCGGCTCGCCCCGGCTATCGACATAATGGCCGTTGAAGGGGACCCCGGCCGAGTTCACCAGAGCGGGGCCGCCGCCGTAGAGGATCGACTCGGTATGGCTGATGCCGCCACCGTTGATGTCGCGGTAGAGTTCGGCTTCCTCCATCGTGCCTTCGGCCATCTTGCCCTTGGCGCCCTTGTTGAGCATGGCGACGATCGATCCGATGATCTCGAGGTGGCTCAGCTCCTCGGTCGCGATGTCGAGCAGCATGTCCTTGCGGCCGGGATCGTCCTCCGCCAGCCCCTGGGTGAAGTAGCGCATCGCCGCCGCCAGCTCGCCGTCCGGCCCGCCGAACTGCTCCAGCATGAACGTGCCGAGCACGGGGTTCGGCTCGGCGACGCGGACGGTATATTGCAGCTTCTTGTTGTGGACGAACATGCGCTCTTCTCCCTCTTGCGGTTAAAGAGCGAACCGGGAGAGTTAACCGGCGTTCCTGCACCTGCGCCGGTGCGACCGCCGGGCGGGATGTTGCGCAGCCGGACTCACAGCCGGGCTCACAGGCCGAACGGGTAGGTCTCGTCCTCGCCGGGGCGTTCCTCGCCCGGCAGCGGCGTCACCGCCTCGGTGCGGTCGAACCAGACCCAGCCGTCGAACTGGCCGGGGAGGGTCGCTTCCGAATAATGGCTCCAGCGCTCGGTCTCGGGCCGGTAGATGACGCCGATATAGCGTTCGAGCCGCGGCGCCGACAGCGCCTCGCGTGCCTCCGCGTTCCGCCCCTCGCGCAGGTCGAGGAGGAAGCGCTCCACGCCCGTCTCGTGGCAGACGCGCTCGTAGCTGCCGGGGAGGGAAGGGCGCACGTCCATCAGCTGCATCGGCTCGTCCCAATTGTCGGCGGCGGCGACGGTGCCTTCGTGGGTGCCGAAGCCGATCAGCCGCGCCGCCTCGCCGAATCGTTCCTTGACGAGCTGGCCGATGTTGAGCTCGCCGCGTTCGCGGCCCATGTCGGTGTGCGCGGCGTTGCCGATATGGCTGTTGTGTGCCCAGACCACCGCTTTGGAGCCGGGTCCCCTGGCGTCGAGGATCTGGCAGAGCGTCTCGAACATGTGCGTGTCGCGCAGGTTCCAGCTCTCGGCCGAGCCGTAATACATCACCCGATAATATTCCTCGGCATTCTTGACGAGCCGGGCGTTGGCGGCGGCGTCGAGCCATTCCTCGCCGTCCGCCGCGGCATATTCGAGCCGCTTCTGCTGCAGCTCGCGCAGCTGCTGGAGCACCTGCGCCTCGCAGCGGCCGAAGCCTTCGCTGAGCGCGATGCGGCCGTAGACGGCGGGGTCGCGGCTCCACGGCTGGAGGCAGCCATAGCGTTCGCGCGCCACCCGCGCCGCTTCGGGATCGACGCCGTCGAGATAGTCGATCACCGCCCGCATCGACCCGGAGAGGTTGTAGAGATCGAGCCCGTAGAAGCCGGCCATCCCGGCGGCCTCGCGGCCTTCATTGTGCCTGCGCAGCCAGCGGACGAAGGCGTCGACCTCCGCGTTGCGCCACATCCAGGTCGGGAAGCGCTGGAAGGCCGCGTCCTCGCCCTCGCGGTGGGGACGATGGCGGACGTAGCGGTCGATCGCCGCCGCGTCGGGCCAGTCCGCCTCGACGGCGACGATGCCGAAGCCGTGGCGCTCGATCAGGCGCCGGGTGATCGCGGCGCGGGCGCGGTAAAATTCGGACGTGCCGTGGCTCGCCTCGCCGAGCAGGATGACACGCGCGTCGGCGAAGCGGTCGAACGCCTCGGCAAAGGCCGCGTCGTCGATCCCGGGGAGCGGCTCGGCGGCGGCGCGGACGATGTCGGGGAGCGATCCGGCGCGCGGCGCGTCCGGGTCCGCCCATCCTTCGGCGCCGATCAGCGGCACGAACCGCACCGGGCCGAGATCTTCCTTCTCATAATCGTCCTCGCCGGTCCGGGTCACCTTGACGAGGTGCTGGATCGCGTCGGGCTCTCCGACCGGCATCACCAGGGTGCCGCCTATGGCAAGCTGCCCGAGCAGGGGATCGGGGATGTGGCTGCCGCTGGCGGCGGCGAGGATCGCCTCGAACGGGCCCTCCGCGGCGAGGCCCACCGTGCCGTCGCCTTCGAGGATGCGGACGTTGTCGTAGCCGAGCCGCTCCATCCGCTCGCGCGCCAGCGCGGCGAGCTCGCGGTGGCGCTCGATGGCGATCACCTGCTCGGCGATCCTGCCCATCACCGCGGCGGCGTAGCCGGAGCCGGCGCCGATCTCGAGCACGCGGTCGCCGGGGGCGACCTCGGCGGCGTCGATCATCGCGGCGACGATCCAGGGCTGGGAGATGGTCTGCCCCGCCTCGATCGGCAGCGGCGAATCGTCATAGGCGAGGTGGCGCACCGCCTCCGGCACGAACTGCTCGCGCGGCACTTCACGCATCGCGGCGAGGAGGCGGGGATTGTCGATCCCGCGCCCGGCGATCTGCCGGGCGACCATGGTCTCGCGCGCGGCGGCATAGTCATGCATTTGCGCCTCCTTGCTGAGACCCAAAAGCGCGCCCGCCCCGCCGGTTCCAGCGGGGCGTGCCCGTCACGAAAGTGTCGCGAGGCCCCGGCAAGGGGGCGGCACTGGCGGCGAAGATGCTGACACGGCGGCATTTATCGTCCAGAGGAATCACAGAGGAACGACATGCTCGACCGACGGCAATTTTCAGGCGCGCTGCTCGCCGGCCTCGCTTTTTCCGGCCTCGCCGGCTGCGCGGGCGCGGCGGGCGCGAGCGGCTACCGCAACCAGGCGGCGGGCTACGGGCCGCTGGTGCGCGATCCGGCGGGCGTCTTCGATCTCCCGCAGGGCTTCTCCTACCGCATCCTCTCGGCGACCGGGGACCGGATGAGCGACGGCTTCTTCGTGCCGGACCGCGCCGACGGCATGGGCTGCTTCGGCCTGCCGGACGGACGCATCGCCTTGGTGCGCAATCACGAACTGAAGCCGCACCACCATGCGACCGGCCCCACCGGCGGGCGGCCGGAGCTGGAGGAGCGGCTGCGCGCCGTCGCCGGCTACAGCCGGGACGAGGAAGGGCGCACGCTTCCCGGCGGCACCACCACAATCGTCCTCGACGCCGCGGCGGCCCGCGTCGAGCGCCAGTATCTCAGCCTCGCCGGCACCGCGGTGAACTGCGCCGGCGGGCCGACGCCCTGGGGCAGCTGGCTGAGCTGCGAGGAGACCGTGCTGACCCGCGCCGACGGCCTCAGCCGCGACCATGGCTGGGTGTTCGAAGTGCCGGCGGCGGGCGGCGTCGCCGCGCCGGTGCCGCTCACCGCGATGGGCCGGTTCAAGCACGAAGCCGCCGCGGTCGACCCGCGCACCGGCATCGTCTACCTGACCGAGGACCAGGAGGACGGGCTGTTCTACCGCTTCCTGCCCGAGCGGAAGGGCGCGCTCGCCCGCGGCGGCCGGCTTCAGGCGCTGGCCTGGGTCCGCGGCGGCGCCGACTCGCGCAACTGGGACGGCATCGGCTTCGTGCCCGGAAGCTGGGCGGATGTGCGCTGGGTCGACTTGGAGAATGTGGAGAGTCCCGAAGACGACTTGCGCCACCGCGGCCACGCCAAGGGCGGCGCCCTCTTCGCCCGCGGCGAGGGCATTCATCGCGGCGACGGCGAATTCTTCTTCTGCTGCACGTCGGGCGGCGCGGCGAAGATCGGCCAGGTGATGCGCTACGTGCCGAGCCCGCGCGAAGGCACGCCGGACGAGGCGGCGGAGCCGGGGCGGCTCCAGCTGTTCGTCGAATCGACGTCGTCCGCCGTGCTGGAATATGGCGACAACCTGACGGTCGCGCCTTGGGGCCATCTCATCGTCTGCGAGGATCGCGGCGGGGTTCCGCAGGCCAATTACCTGCGCGGCATCACGCCCGACGGCCGCCTCTACACGCTGGGGCGGCATCCGGGCTCGACCGAGCTGGCAGGCGCCTGCTTCTCGCCGGACGGCAAGACCCTGTTCCTGAACCTCTACAGCCCGGGGCGGACGCTCGCGATCACCGGGCCGTGGGCGTCGTTCCGCGGCTAGCGGGGCGCGATCACCAGCACCCAGTCCTTGCCGCGTCCCGGTTCGCCGGGCGGGTCGAATCGGCCGTCCTCGCCGGTGGCGCGGGTTTCGCGGCCGGTGCGCGGGTCGAACCAATGGGCGCGCCGCGCCGCTTTATCCCGGAGCGCCACAGGCCGGCCGAGCGGGGTGTAGACGAGCATGGTGCCGTCCCGCGCCAGCGCCGCGCGCTGGTGGCCGGCGCCGTCCTCGTTCGCCGCGAGCAGCGCCTGCGCCGGCTCGAGGGCGCCGGAGCCGTGCCGCTCGACCAGCCGGCGCATCAGCCCCATCTGGGCCGCGCCCGGATGATCGAGCGCCTGCTTCCACGGCGTGCGCGCCCGCGAGGTCGGTTCGCGCGGCGGCTGCCACATCTGCCAGATATTGTGATTGCCGTAGGTGTGCCCCGCCGCGCCCGAGAGGACCGACCACCATGCGGCCTGGCGCACGTCGAAATCGTCGAACCACTGGCCGTCCCACTCGTCCTGCAGGCGGTAGAGCGCGGCGGGATGGTCTTCGTAGCGCGGCTCTCCGTCGAGGACCGGCCTGGCCGGCAACAGCGCGCGCCCCTCCAGCGTCCAGCGGTGGTTGTCGAGGTCCTTATAATCGTGGCCGGACTGGAGGAGGTGGAAGTCGAGCCAGGGATCGTCGCGGAAGAAGTTCCAGGACGCGCTGAAGCCCTGCGGATGGTAGGTGACGAGCTGCCGCCCGCCGGTCGCCTCGTCGATCCCCGCTGCCATGGCGCGGACGATCGCAAGATGCGCCTCCGTCTCCGGATTGCGGTCGCCGCCGAGCACCCACACGACGGGATCGTCCCTGTAGCGCGCGCCGAGCCAGCGGCCGTAGGCGCGGGCGTTTTCCGGGGTGAAGATCTCCGGCCCTTCGCCCCACTTCCTGTTGAACTTGTCGCCCCAGGTCGGGAGCAGGGCCATCACCATTCCCCGCTCCGCCGCCATCGCGACGACCTCGTCGACATAGGCGAAATAGGCCTCGTTCGGCTGGGCCGGATCATTGCCCTGGAGGGGAAGATCCCCGTTCGAATTCGGCACGCGCAGCCCGCCCAGCTCCGCGAGCAGCACCGCCTGGACGACATTGAACCCCTTTGCGGCGCGGTCGTCGAGATAGAGCTTCGCCTCGTCGGCGGTGGTGCGGTGGAACAGCTCCCACGCCGTGTCGCCGAGCCAGAAGAACGGCTTTCCGTCCCGCTCCAGATGCCGGCCGTCCGCCGAGACGGCGAGCTGGCGCGTCTCCGGCGCGGGCGCGTGGGCACAGGCGGCGAGCGCGGCGAGCGCCGCCAGCGCGAAGGCTGGGGTTTTCATCGACGCAGGCGTAATGATCGCCCGGTTTGGCGGCAAGCGGAGGAGAGATGACGGACGGGAAGCCGGAGGATCGGATCGTCGGCCTCTACGAGGAGAATGCCGCGGCCTTCGACGCCCAGCGCAGCCGGGCGCTGTTCGAAAGACCCTGGCTCGAGGCGTTCGCCGCGCGCCTGCCGCCCGGCGGCACGGTCCTCGACGTCGGCTGCGGCATGGCCGAGCCGATGGCGGCCTGGCTGATCGGCCGCGGCTTCCGCCTCACCGGCATCGATTCGTCGCCCGCCATGATCGCGATGTGCCGCGCCCGCTTCCCGGACCACGAATGGCGGGTTGAAGACATGCGCAGGCTGGCGCTCGGCCGGCGCTTCGACGGCGTGCTCGCCTGGCACAGCAGCTTCCACCTGACGCGCGAGGATCAGCGCGCCCTCATCCCCCGCCTCGCCGCCCACATTGCGCCCGGCGGGCACCTCATGTTCACCAGCGGGGACGAGGACGGCGTGTCGATCGGCCGCTGGCAAGGCGAGCCGCTCTATCATGCCAGCCTCGACGCCGCGGAATATCGCGCGCTGCTGGAGGCGAACGGCTTCACCGTGCCGGACCGCCCGCTGCGCGGCGGCGAACCGGGCGACGCCACCGCATGGCTCGCCCGTCGCGACCGCTAGCCGCAGGGCCCGCCGCGGTTGAGGCGGGAGGAGGTGGGGTCGTCCGGATTGTAGCAGACCTCCACCGTCCGCCCGACCGGATAGTCGGCGCTACGATCCGCCCCGGGAATGGCGTCTTGTCCGGCAAAGGCGGTGCCGCCCGCCTCGAACCGGTATTCGATCCGAGTTTCGTCGAGGCTGCTGCTTTCGCTGTCCGGCACGAATTCGGATTTCGTCACCGCCCCCGTCGCCGCCGCCGTCATCTTGGCCCGCTCGTTCGAGATATAGACGAAATAGCCGGCGAGCAGCGCGAGGATAGCCCCGACGATCAGCGCCGCCTTAACATTCTTGTTCATTGTGCCCCCTTTCCCCCTTCTTAGGCGTCAGATCAAACCGGCGAGCGGGCTGGACGGGTCCGCATAGCGGCGCTTGCCCATCCGCCCGGCGCGGTAGGCGAGGCGGCCGCTTTCGACCGCGAGCTTCATCGCCTGCGCCATCAACACCGGGTCCTTCGCCTCGGCGATGGCCGTGTTCATCAGCACGCCGGTGCAGCCCAGTTCCATCGCCACCGCCGCGTCCGAGGCCGTCCCGACGCCGGCGTCGACCAGCACCGGCACCGTCGCCTGCTCGACCATGATGCGGATCATGACCTCGTTCTGGAGGCCGAGGCCCGACCCGATCGGCGCGCCCAGCGGCATGATCGCCACCGCGCCCGCATCCTCAAGCCGCTTGGCGGCGATCGGATCGTCGGCGCAGTATACCATCGGCTCGAACCCCTCTTTGGCGAGGATCTCGGTCGCGCGCAGCGTCTCGACCATGTCGGGGTAGAGGGTCTTGGCCTCGCCCAGCACCTCGAGCTTCACCAGGGTCCACCCGCCCGCTTCGCGCGCCAGGCGCAGGGTGCGGATCGCATCCTCCGCGGTGAAGCAGCCGGCGGTATTGGGAAGGTAGACGATCTTCTTCGGGTCGATGAAGTCGGTCAGCATCGGCTGCCCCGGATCGGCGATGTTCACCCGCCGCACCGCGACCGTGACGATCTCGGCGCCCGAGGCTTCCACCGCCGCCGCATTCTGCTCGAAGCTCTTATACTTTCCGGTGCCCACGATCAGCCGCGAGGTGAAGCTGCGGCCGGCGACGCTCCATGCGTCGGCAGCCATTCCGTCTCCGCGCCCCATCTCAGCCTCCGCCCACGAAGGTGACGATCTCGAAATCGTCGCCGTCCTCGACCTTGACGTCGCCGAGCGTCGAGCGCGGGACGATTTCCAGATTGCGCTCCACCGCCACCTTGGCGGGCTCGAGGCCGAGCTCCAGCGCGAGATCCGCGATGCTGATCCCCTTCGCCACGCGGCGGTGCTGGCCGTTGACCGTGATCGATGCCGTGTCCTGCAACTTCTCAATCTCTCCGAACGTGCTTGGGTAAAGGCGATGGAGCCCATATAGGGTCTCGCCATGGCGACGCTACCGACCATCTATGTGCTGAACGGCCCCAATCTCAACCTGCTCGGCACGCGCGAGCCGGAAATCTACGGCTCCGACACGCTCGACGACATTGCCGGGGCCCTGGAGGACCGGGCGCGCGAGCTCGGCGTCGCGGTCGAGATCCGCCAGTCGAATCACGAAGGCCATCTCATCGACTGGCTGCACGAGGCGCAGGCGGAAGGGGCCAAGGCGGTGATCCTCAATCCCGGCGGCTTCACCCACACGTCGGTGACCCTGCACGATGCGGTGAAGGCGATCGCGACGCCGGTGATCGAGCTCCACCTGTCGAACCCGCACGCCCGCGAATCCTTCCGCCGCCGCAGCTTCGTCGCGCCGGCGGCGAAAGGAACCATCGCGGGGTTCGGAGCGTCGGGATATCTTCTGGCTCTGGACGCGGCGGCCCGTCTCTGACAGGAGCGGCCCCCATGGGCCCCGCCGAAGCGGCGCTTCGAGGGCGCCCCAACAGGGAAGAGTGAGTCCGTACATGACCGATGAAAGTGGCGCCTCCAACGGCGGCATGCGGATCGAAGCCGATCTCGTGCGGCAGCTGGCCCAATTGCTCAGCGAAAACGAACTGACCGAGATCGAGGTCGAGGACGGCGATCGCAGGATCGTCGTCAAGCGCGAGGTGACGATGATCGCCGCCGCCGCCCCCCAGCATCACGTGCCCGCCGCGCCGCCGCCCGCCGCGGCTCCGGCCGCCGCCGCCGCGCCGCCGCCGCCCGCCGATGCCGGCGCCCATCCCGGCGCGGTCAAGTCGCCGATGGTCGGCACCGTCTATCTCGCCGGAGAGCCGGGGGCGAAGCCGTTCGTCTCCCCCGGGCAGGCGGTCAAGGAAGGCGACACGCTGCTGATCGTCGAGGCGATGAAGGTGATGAACCCGATCGTCGCGCCGCGCGCCGGCACCGTCACCCAGGTCCTCGTCCAGGACGCCCAGCCGGTCGAATACGACCAGCCGCTCGTCATCGTCGAGTGAGGCGATGATCGAGAAAGTCCTCATCGCCAATCGCGGCGAGATCGCGCTCCGCATCCACCGCGCCTGCCACGAAATGGGCATCAAGACGGTCGCGGTGCACTCCACCGCCGATGCCGACGCGATGCACGTCCGCCTCGCCGATGAGGCGATCTGCATCGGGCCGCCGCCCGCCGGCGAATCGTACCTGAACATCCCCAACATCATCTCGGCCGCCGAGATCAGCCACGCGGACGCGATCCACCCGGGCTACGGCTTCCTCTCCGAAAATGCCCGCTTCGCCGAGATCGTCGAATCGCACGGCATCGTCTGGATCGGGCCCAAGCCCGAGCATATCCGCACGATGGGCGACAAGATCGAGGCGAAGCGCACCGCCGCGAAGCTCGGCCTGCCGCTCGTCCCCGGCTCCGACGGGCCGGTGTCGGACCTCGAGGAGGCGCGGCGGATCGCGGCCGAGGCGGGCTACCCCGTCATCATCAAGGCCGCGTCGGGCGGCGGCGGGCGCGGCATGAAGGTCGTCCAGTCCGAAGACCAGCTCGAAGCGCAGATGCAGCAGGCGGGTTCGGAGGCGAAGGCCGCCTTCGGCGACGCCACCGTCTATATCGAGAAATATCTCGGCAATCCGCGCCACATCGAATTCCAGGTGTTCGGCGACGGCCAGGGCAAGGCGGTGCACTTGGGCGAGCGCGACTGCTCGCTGCAGCGCCGCCACCAGAAGGTGCTGGAGGAAGCGCCATCGCCCGTCATCTCCGCCGCCGAGCGCGAGCGGATGGGCGGCATCGTCGCCCGCGCCATGTCGGACATGGGCTATCGCGGCGCCGGGACGATCGAGTTCCTCTACGAGGACGGCGAATTCTACTTCATCGAGATGAACACGCGCCTGCAGGTCGAGCATCCGGTGACGGAGATGATCACCGGCATCGATCTGGTGCGCGAGCAGATTCGCGTCGCCGGCGGCGAGGGCCTGTCGTGCGAGCAGGAGGACATTCACTTCCGCGGCCACGCCATCGAATGCCGGATCAACGCCGAGGATCCCCGCACCTTCGCGCCGTCGCCCGGCCTGGTGAAGGCGTATGTCGCGCCGGGCGGCATGCACGTGCGCGTCGATTCCGGCCTCTACGCCGGCTACAAGGTGCCGCCTTATTACGACAGCATGATCGCCAAGCTGATCGTCTACGGCACCACCCGCGAACGCTGCATCATGCGGCTGCGCCGGGCGCTGGAGGAATATGTCATCGAAGGCATGAAGACGACGATCCCGCTCCACCAGAAGCTGATCAAGGACCCGGAATTCCTGGACGGGGCCTATACGATCAAGTGGCTGGAGGAATGGCTGGCCCGCGACGGCGAGTAGGGTCGGCCGTCCCAAAAGGGCGCTCCGGAGCCGTTCGCCAGGCCGTGCCGTGGCGCTTCCCGCAGATGCGGCGTCACGAACCGCACCCGCGGGATGTCAACGACCGCCGGCACTCATGGTTCTGAGCTGTTGATGCCGTCGGTCCGGGCGAGCCCCGGCGGCGGCGCCTCGATCTCGTCGGGGAAGGGGAGGGTGTCGGGGTGCGGCTCGCCGGTGTCGGTCTTCATCGCCCACCAGAAGAAGCCGGCGGCGACGAGCAGCAGGATGAGCAGGAGCAGGAGGTTCGAGGCGCCGCGCCCGTCCCTCATCGGCCGCCGGTCGCCGCGGATGCGGTCGTGGTGCCGCCGCCGCAGGGCAGCCGGGCCGCCAGCGCCGCCTCCACCGCCACCGCCGCCGCGCGCCGGCGGATCTGCGGATCCTCGGCCAGACGCTCCGTCACGAGCGCCGCCGCCTCGACATTGTTCAGCGCGGCGCGGCACAGCCGCTGCCCGCCTTGTTCGGCATCGGCATAGAAGAGGCCGTCGAGGACGCCGGCCACGTACATCGAGCAATGGCCGGGATTGGGCTTGCGGCAGATTTCGTACAGCGCTTCACCGGTGAAGAAGGACGGGATCAGCGGCGGCTCTGCCGGCTGGGCCGCCGCGGCGGAGAAAGCGAACAGCAGGGTGATCATCTCG
>JBKBVA010000419.1:0-523 GCA_046289665.1 Allosphingosinicella sp. | reverse complement strand
GTCCCACTCCAGCAGCGGGAAGTCGACCACCCAGAGCAGTTCGAACCGCTTCGGATCCCGGAGGCCGAGCCGGTTGCCCAGCTCCAGCCGCACGGCGCCAAGCGCCGCTGCCACGACGTCCGGCTTGTCGGCGACGAAGAGGAGCAGGTCGCCGGGCTTGCCGTCCAGCCGGCGGACCACCTCAGCCAGCTGCGCCTCGGTCAGGAACTTGGTCCAGGGGGAGCGGAGCTCGCCATCCTCGGCGATGATGATATAGGCCAGACCCTTCGCCTTGTATCCCTTGGCAAACTCGGTCAGGTCGTCAAGCTGCTTGCGGGAGTAGCTGCCCAGCCCCTTCGCATTGATCCCCTTCACCCAGCCGCCGCTCTCCGCCGCCGCCTTGAAGACGCTGAAGTTGGACTCGCGGGCGATGTCGGCGAAGTCGACAAACTCCATGCCGAAGCGGAGGTCCGGCTTGTCAGAGCCGTAGCGGGCCATGGCGTCGGCATAGGTCATCCGCCGGATCGGCGTGCTGATCTCGACC
>JBKBVA010000418.1:0-524 GCA_046289665.1 Allosphingosinicella sp. | reverse complement strand
CCTGCAACGGCAATTCGTCGGCCTTGCCGAGCACTTCGAGCTCGGTGATGAACACCTCGATATCGCCCGTGGCGATCTTCGGGTTGCGCAGCGCCGCATCGCGGGCCTTTACCCGACCATCGATACGGATCACCCATTCGGCGCGGCAGGCCTCCACCGCCTTGAAGGCGGGCGAATCCGGATCGGCGAGGCACTGCGTGATGCCGTAATGGTCGCGCAGATCGACGAAGAGAACGCCGCCATGGTCGCGGATACGGTGGCACCAGCCGGAGAGGCGGACCGTCTCGCCGACCTGGGCGGCGCGGAGTTCCCCGCAGGTGTGGGTGCGGTAGCGGTGCATGATGTCCTCGGATGAGGGCGCGGCATGGCAGGCGCGCCCGAAGGCGAAGGGAGAGAGCGTCCGTTTAGCCGAAGCCAGCGCCGGCTTCAAACGCCAGGGCCGGGCCCGGCAAGGAGAACAGGGTTCCGCCCGCCAATCAGCGCACGGCGCGGAACTCGATGCGCCGGTTGCGGGCCTTGTTGGC
>JBKBVA010000417.1:0-526 GCA_046289665.1 Allosphingosinicella sp. | reverse complement strand
TGGGGATGTAACGCTCGCTCATGACGCCAGCGCCCGCGCGAGCGCTTCCCTGAGTTTGGACAACATCACCGGCTTGACGACGAAATCGTCCATGCCGGCACGGCGGCCTTCTTCGATTTCGTCCTCGAAGGCGTTCGCAGAGAGGCCGATGATGGGCACGGGCACCGCGCCACTGTCGCGCTGCCAGCGCCGGATGGCGCGCGTCGCATCCAGCCCATTCATTCCGGGCATTTGCACATCCATCAGGATGATGCCGAACGACTCACCAGTGCGCACCCGCGCCAGCGCCTGTCGACCGTCCCCAGCCCAAACGACGTCGGTCAGGCCGAGTTTGCCAAGCATGTGCGTGACCAGGGTGCGGTTGGTTGGGTGATCCTCGACCAGAAGCACGCGCTGACCGGGTGTCATCACGCCCTCGATCCTTGCGTTGCGCCCGTAGCCCTTCGGCTTCTTGCGCACGTAGCTCATCGGCAGGCCGAGCCGTTCGGCGATGAGCGCGGCGAAGGGGATGCCGGCCGTCTCGCCG
>JBKBVA010000416.1:0-527 GCA_046289665.1 Allosphingosinicella sp. | reverse complement strand
AGTCATCAGCCCCGTCGGGGGGGCGGGTGTCGGGGGACTCCATCCCCATCGGATGACGAGATGCTAGCCCGGCGGCGGCATCGCGGGAAGCGCCCGGGCGGGATCAGCCCAGCGCGGCCGCGACACCCTTCGGCCCGCCGCCGACGAGCGCCTTGAGGTCCGCCTGCGGGCGGGCCCCGAAATGGGAGATCGCTTCGGCGGCGGCGATGCTCGCCCAGCGGCCGCATTCGGGCAGCGGATGCCCCGCCGTCAGTCCCGCGAGGAAGCCCGCGGCATAGGCATCGCCCGCGCCGGTCGTGTCCACCACCTTTGTCGGCGCGGCGGCGATGGCGTGGCGCTCGGCGCCGGCGAGGATCATGCTGCCCTGCTCGCTGCGGGTGAGCACGGCGAGCGCGACATCCTGGCGGGCGGCCTCGGCGGCGGCCTCGAAGCTGTCGGCGTGGTAGAGGGCGCGGATCTCGGCCTCGTTGGCGAAGAGGATGTCGGCCTCCTCCTTCACGAAGGCGCGGAAGGCGTCGCGATGGCGC
>JBKBVA010000415.1:0-527 GCA_046289665.1 Allosphingosinicella sp. | reverse complement strand
GTGACCATCAGCCGCCCGCCCGCGCGCACCACGCCCGCGATCTCCTCCTCGGTGGTCACGGTGCCGGCGCCGATCAGCGCGCGATCCCCGAAGGCGGCGGCGAGGCGGCGGATGCTCTCGAAGGGCCGCGGGGAGTTGAGCGGCACCTCGATGACATTGAGCCCCTCGGCGAGCAGCGCCGCGCCGACGGCCTCCGCCTCCTCGGGGCGGATGCCGCGCAGGATGGCGACGATGGGGCAGGCGTCGAGCCAGGGGGCGAGGCTCATCGGAGCCGCTCCGCCGCGAGGAACAGGCCCCGCGCGGCGGCATGGGCGGGCGCGGTGCGGTGCGGCACGCCGAAGGCGTCGAGCCGCCTGGCGATGGCCTTGCCGATGCGGCCGAGGCCGAGGATCCCGATCGTCCGGTCGCGCAGCGTTCCGGTCAGCGGATAGGGCCGTTCCAGCCACTTTCCGGCCCTCAGGTAGCGGTCCGCCTGGGGCAATTCGCGCACGGTGCATAGCAGCAGCCCCAGGGCCGTATCGGCGACC
>JBKBVA010000414.1:0-528 GCA_046289665.1 Allosphingosinicella sp. | reverse complement strand
GCTCCCCCTCCAGCGCCGCCAGCAGGGCCTCGACATGGGCGGCGATGTCGGGCCCGGGGTCGATCACCGCCACCGCGCCGCGCCCGACCACATAGGTCTGGGTGCCGGTGAAGGTGAAAGGGGAAGGGTTGGGCGCGAGCAGCCGGCGCACCGTGGGCGCGACCGTCTCGAGACCGGGGCGTTGCTCATCCATCGCGCGCGATGTGGCACCGCCGAGGCACGAAAGAAAGGGGCGGGTCCGCCCAACCGAACCCCATCGTCGTCCCGGCGAAGGCCGGGACCTCGTCGGGTGAAGAACACGGCGCCTCCTCCGGCCCGGGATCCCGGCCTTCGCCGGGATGACGGGAGTGGCCGCCGGCGTTCGGACAGCCCCCCTCGCGCCCAAAGAAAAAGGGGCGGTCCGCCGCAGCGGGCCGCCCCTTCCTCCCGTCGCGTAACCTCAGTTGCCGGCGCGCATGCGCTCCATCGCCTCGCGCAGCGCCGTCGTCACTTTCTCGCGGTGCTCCGCGGAGAGTTCGTCATTCGCCT
>JBKBVA010000413.1:0-528 GCA_046289665.1 Allosphingosinicella sp. | reverse complement strand
GCGCCCGACCTCGCGCCCGAGGCGCTGGCGCCGATCGTCGAGACCT
Source organism: Allosphingosinicella sp. (assembly GCA_046289665.1). Classification (GTDB taxonomy): domain Bacteria; phylum Pseudomonadota; class Alphaproteobacteria; order Sphingomonadales; family Sphingomonadaceae; genus Allosphingosinicella. Next base: position 482 of record JBKBVA010000413.1, on the reverse strand, counting down.
GCGTGGCGCATGGCGTCGCGGCGCTGATCGTCTCCAACACCACCATCGCGCGGGACCCCGCGCTGCGCTCGGCGGCGAAGGCGGAGGCGATGCGGCAGGAGCGGATGCGGGCGGCCACCATCGACGACAAGTTGCAGGATCTGATCTCGAAGTCGGACGTGATCGTGAAGCTGTTGCAGGGGCAGCTGGATCTGCTGAACAACCAGAAGACGCGGGTTGAGGCGAACCTGGCGTCCACGCTGACCGAGCGGGAAGAGACCGTCGGCGCGCTGGAGGCGGTGCGGGCCGAGATCGCGGCGATGGACCCGAAGATCATCGAGCTGGAGAACAGGATCGCCGTGGAACAGGACGCGGCGGCACGGACCAAGCTGGAGACGGAGCTGGCGACGCTGAACGCGCAGTACAACGCGCTGGTGCAGGACGAGCAGGTGAAGCTGGCGAAGTCCCAGACGCTGGAGCGGTACATCGAGAAGGGCAAGACC
>JBKBVA010000412.1:0-529 GCA_046289665.1 Allosphingosinicella sp. | reverse complement strand
GGCGTTCAGCACCGCCAGCGAGGTCAGGGCCCGGGTGGAGGCCGCCTCGTACTTAGCCATGGAGACGTCGTAGCGGGCCTTCTCGCGCTCCTCGGCCGAGAAGTACTTGACCGTCTCGTAGTTGAGCAGGGAATCGATGGCCTTGACGTTGGCGCGCGTGTCGCTGTCGTTCATGTCGCGACGGATGGCGATGCGCCACTCGGTCGCCGCATAGGTGAAGGCGAGATAGGCGGCGACCGTCACCAGGATAACGACGACATAACGCCAGTCGAACATCCACAGCAGCACCCCGACGATCAGGGCGAGTTCGAGGATGGTCGGCACCAGCTGCAGCACGATCATCCGCACGATGGTCTCGATGGCGGCCCGACCGCGCTCCAGCACGCGCGTGAGCCCGCCGGTCTTGCGTTCGAGGTGGAAGCGCAGCGACAGGCGGTGCATGTGCTCGAAGGTGAGCAGCGCCAGGCGCCGCACCGCATGCATCGACACCTTGGCAAACAGGCCGTCGCGCAACTGCGTCAGCACGGCC
>JBKBVA010000411.1:0-529 GCA_046289665.1 Allosphingosinicella sp. | reverse complement strand
GGAGTGCCAAACTCGCCCTGCTCCGGCAGTGGTTCGCCGAGCAGCCCGACCCCGAGCGCGGCATCGGCCTTGCCGCGCTGACCGAGGAGCTGCGCCTCTCCGCCGCCAGGCCCGCGATGATCCGCGAACTGGTGATGACGCGCACGGATCCCGAGCTCTGGCGCCTTTCCTACGACTATGTCGGCGACATGGCCGAGACGGTGGCGCTGATCTGGCAGCCGCGCGCGCGCCTGCGATCGTGGAGCGCCGCAGGCGCGGAGCGTGAATCGCCGGCGCAAGATCAAGGCGTCAACGCGCCGCCGCCGGCGCTCTCGGATGTCGTCGCCGCGCTGGAGACGGCGCCGAAGGCGGAGATCCCGGCGTTGATCGCCGGCTGGCTCGACACGCTCGATGCCGGCGGGCGGCTCGCGCTCATCAAGCTGGTCACCGGGGGATTGCGCGTCGGCGTCTCGGCCCGCCTCGCGCGCGTCGCGCTCGCCGAATGGTCCGGCCGGCCGGGCGAGGAGATCGAGGAGGTCTGGCACGGCGT
>JBKBVA010000410.1:0-531 GCA_046289665.1 Allosphingosinicella sp. | reverse complement strand
AAGGGGCGGCTGCTCGGCGCCTCGGTGGTCGGGCCGGGCGCGGGGGAGATGGCGGGGATGTTCGCGCTGGCCATCGGGCGGCGGCTGTCGGCCCTGGCCGGCGCGGTGCTGCCCTATCCGACGGCGCAGGAGGCGGCCAAGCGCGCGGCGGGCGAGTTCTACGCGCCGAAACTGCTCTCGCCCGCCGTCAAGCGCATCCTCGGCTTGCTCAAACGCCTGCCCTGAGCCTTGATGCCGACCCCTCAAGGGACGGAAGTTACGCCCATGGAAAAGACTCTCGCGGGCCGCGCGGCCCTCGTCACCGGCTCGACCTCCGGCATCGGCCTCGCCATCGCGCTGATGATGGCCGGGGCGGGCGCGCGGGTGATGCTGAACGGCTTCGGCAGGCCGGAGGAGATCGCCGCTGCGCGCGCGAAGGTCGGCGCGGCGATGGGCGGCGGCGAGGCGCCCTATTCGGCGGCCGACATGGCGAAGCCCGACGAGGTGCGCGCCATGGTCGCGGACTGCGCGAGGATGCTCGGCGCCTGCGAC
>JBKBVA010000040.1:0-13223 GCA_046289665.1 Allosphingosinicella sp. | reverse complement strand
GGCACGTCCGGCCTCGGCAGGTTGGGCGCGCGCGCGACCGTCTGCTCGGCGAAATACCAAAGGCCGGTGACGATCATCAGCAGCACGAACCACAGGCTCCACACGCCGGCCAGGCGGTGGAAATCGCCCCAGCCGGTGCGCGCGTCGCGGGTGCGGATCGGCTTCAGCCAGCCCCGCCACCATTTCTTGTAGACGACCAATGAGCTCGCCAGGCTGACGAGCAGCAGCAAAGCCAGCGAAGAGACGATCGGCACGCCGATCCACACCGGCATGTTGAGGTGGCGGTGCATGTTCCTCAGCACCCGCTTCGCCCCGACCCAATGCCCCTCCCCCTGGATCGCGCCGGTGGTGGGGTGGGCGTAGAGAAAGGCGAGGCTCCCATCGGGCCGCTCGACGGTGACCGTCGCGGCGAAGGCCGAGGCCGGGGGCGCCTCGATGCCGGTGATCCGGTGGTCGGGCCGCGCCCGCACAGCGTTCTCGGTGATCGCCGGCCAGTTCACCGGACCGGAGACCGTCGAAGGCGCCACCCGCATCGCCGGACGCATCAGCCAGTCCATCTCGCTGCTCAGGACGGCGAGCGTGCCGGTGAACAGGATGAAGCTGAGAAAGATCGACAGCTTCAGCCCCGCCCATTGGTGGACCAGCCACCAGGTGCGCGCCTTCTTGCGCTCCGGCGCCTGCGCCGCGGCCGGCGGCGCCGCCCCGCCTGCGTCCCGGCCGCCGAGCGGCGGTGCGGAGTCGCGCAAGGCGGCGGCGTTCACCACCGGTGGGTCACCTCCAGGAACAGGCTGCGCGGCTCGCCCGGAAAGTGGCCGGTGCGCGCGATGAAGCCCGAGGCGGCGTAGGTCTTGTCGAACAGATTGTCGACGCGCAGCAGCGCCCGCCACGGGCCCCGCTCCCAGATCAGCGACGCATCGAAGACCATGTAGGGCTGCACCCTCTGTCCCTCGATGCTGAGCCGGTCGGAGACATAGTCGCCGCCCAGCGCCACGGCGATACCGGGCTCACGGAACTGATAGCGGGTCCAGAAGCCGAGCGTATGCTCCGGCGCGTTGGCGAAGCGATCGCCGACATTGTTGGAAAAGCCGCCGCCGGTGCCGGAATCCTCGGTGATGCGGGTGTCGTTATAGCCGTAGCCGAGCGTTGCCACCCAGTCCGGCGTGATGTCGGCCGCGAGGTCGATCTCGAAGCCCTTGCTGGTGATCTCGCCGAAAGCGATGAGATCGTCGACGCCGTCATTCCCGGGATCGCCCGCCGGATCGGACTGCAGGATGTTGGTGCGGCGGATGCGATAGGCGGCGACGGTCGACTGCAGGCGGCCGCCGAACAGCGCCGTCTTCACGCCGCCCTCGAAGATGTCGCCCGCGGTCGGATCGAAGGGCCCGCCGGCGAGCGGATCCTGCGAGCCGATATCCTGCGGCTCGAAGCTCTGGGCGTATTGGCCGAACAGGGAGACTTCCGGCGTCACGCGCCAGACGAGCCCGGCGCGGAGCGTCTCCTCGCCGTCGCTGAAGCGGGTGGCGCCGGAGACGTCCTCGAAGCTGTCGTGGCGGATGCCGACGACGCCGATCAGGGGACCGACGGTCAGCTCGTTCAGGAGGTACACGCCCTCCCGCTGCTGCTCGCTGCGCGTGCGGGTGACGGGCGGCAGGGCGTAATTGGCGACATCGGTGACGCCATATTGCGGATCGAACAGGCTGAGCGGCGACGGCAGGCCGGGCGTGGCGGTGGTGCGGCCGCGCAGGCTGCGCCCGTCGAAGGTGAAGTCGCCCTGATACCAGTCGTAGCCGACGAGCACCCGGTTCTTCACCGTGGCCGAGAGATCGGTTGCCCAGACCAGGTTGGTGCCGAACGACCAGCTTTCCTGCCACCTCTTCTGGTCGCGAAACTCGCGGATCGACGCGTCCACCGCCCCGTCCCCGTCCGAATCGAACAGGCCGCGCGGCTCGTGATATTGCTGCTCCTCGAGCGGGTCGTTGTAGCGCAGGGTCGCATCGAAGGTGACGCCGGCGAGCGGCTCCGCCTCGACCCGGGCCTGGGCGACGTCGGAGCGCAGGTTCAGGTAATCGGTCGGCTCATTGTGGTTCCAGCGGATGCTGGTGAGGAAATTGCCCTCGTCGTCGGCCGGCACGCCGCGCAGCCGGTTGCCGTCGAGATTCTGGTCGTAGCGCGTGCCCTGCAGGATCACCCGTCCGGGGCCGAAGTCGAAGGAGAGGCCGGCGTCGGCGATCAGCGTTTCGGAGGCGGCGTTGACGCGGAAGCCGTCCTGCGTCTCGTAGAACAGGCCGCCGCGCGCCGCGAAGCCGGCGCCGAGCGGGCCGGTGATCTCCGCCGAGCCGCCGTAGCGGTCGCGGTTGCCGAGCACGCCCTAGACCTGGGCGGAGAATTCGTCCCGCGGCTTCTTGGTGATGTAGTTGAACAGGCCTCCGGGCGCGCCCGGCCCGTAGAGCATGCCGGCGGGCCCTTTCAGGAACTCGACCCGCTCCAGGTTGAAGAGCTGGGGCACCGAGAAGCCGGCATAGGGATCGCCGCGCAGGCCGTCGTAGAAGATCTCCTCCTGCCGGAAGCCGCGGGCGGTGACGCCGGCATAGGAGAAGAAGGAGACGCCCGGGATGTTGCGGTAGAGATCCTGCGCGTCGCGGGCGCCCTGGTCCTCGATCAGCTGCTCGGTGATGACGTTGACGACGAGCGGCGAGGCGAGCGGCTCGGTCGGCAGCTTGCCGCTCTCGACCTCCTCCACCCGGTAGAGCCGGCGGGCGCGGCCGGTGACGATGATGTCGGCCTCCGCCTCGGCCGCGGCCAGCGCATCGGCGGAGGCGTCCGCCGCATCGACATCGGCGGCATCGGCGGCAGCTGCGGCCTCGCTCCCGGCCTCCTTCTCTTCAGTGGCGGCGAGAGCGGACGCGGAAACGCCCGCGCACAGAAGCGCGAAACAACGAACGATGCGCATGATACCCCTTGCGTGTTCTCTGACCGGAACCGCTATTGATAATCATTCGCAGAAGGTCAACCCCGTCAGATCAGGAAGACGTCTCCGGCATGGACGCTGCGGACTTTTCCGCCGGCGAGGCGGAGCCGCAGCGCCCCGCTCTCGTCCAGTCCCTCGAACAGCCCCTCCCCTTCGGGCGTCGACAGCGCGGTTCCGACCGGGTGCGCGGCGGCCAGCCAGGCGGTCCGGATCGCCGGCAGGCCGGAGCGCCAGTCGGCGAGGCGGCGGGTGAAGACCTCGGCGAGATGGTCGAGGAATGCCGCGGGCTCGGGCGCGGCGCCGGCCAGGGCGGCGAGGCTGGTCGCCGGGCGGTCGATGTCCTCCGGGTGGAAGGCGAGATTGGCGCCGAAGCCGATCACCACCGCCTCCCCTTCCCGCTCGAGCAGGATGCCGGCCAGCTTGGCTCCGCCGACGATCAGGTCGTTCGGCCATTTGATGCGGATGCCTGCGTCCGGCGCATAGGCCGCGGCGGCCTCGTGCAGCGCCACCGCCGCGACCAAAGCGAGGGTGGCGGCGGGAGGATCGCCCGGGCGCAGGCGGACCAGGGTGCTCGCGTAGAGATTGCCGGGCGGCGAGCGCCACACCCGCTTCTGCCGGCCGCGGCCGCCGGTCTGGGCGTCGGCGCGCAGCCACAGCCCTTCGGGCGCGCCTTCCCGGGCGAGCGCGGCGACGTCGTCGTTGGTGGAGCCGGTCTCCGCGACGTGGCGGATCAGAACAGGGCTCCCGCCGCGGTGGCGGCGGTCGTCTCGAGCGGGCCGAGGACCAGCCAGCCCAGAGGCGAGACGAAGAGAGCGGCTGCCGCGATCAGTACCGTGCCGGGCACGTCCCGGCTCCGGGAATAAGCGGGCGCGGGCTCGTCGAAATACATGATCTTGATGATCTTGAGATAGTAATAGGCGCCGATCACCGAGGTGGCGATGGCGACCGCCGCCAGCCAGGTGAGATCGGCCATCACCGCCGCCTCGAACACCGCCAGCTTCGGCCAGAAGCCCATCAGCGGCGGGATGCCGGCGAGGCTGAACATGAACATCATCATGGCGAGCGCCAGCATCGGCCGGGTCCGCGACAGGCCGGACAGGCTCGAGATTGTCTCGACCGGCCGCCCCTCGGCATCGCGCATGCGCAGCACGACGAAGAACGTGCCGAGCGTCATCGCGACGTAGACCGCCATGTAGAACAGCACCGACGCAACGCCTTCGCGCGTGCCGGCGGCGAGCCCGACGAGCGCGAAGCCGATATTGTTGATCGAGCTGTAGGCGAGCAGGCGCTTGATGTTGGGCTGGCCGATCGCCGCGACGCCCCCGAGGATCGTCGAGGCCAGCGCCATGAAGATGACGATCTGGCGCCACTCGAAGGTCGCGGGGCCCATCCCCTCGACCGCGACGCGGGTGAGAAGCGCCATGGCGGCCACCTTGGGCGCCGAGGCGAAGAAGGCGGTGACCGGGGTCGGCGCGCCTTCGTAGACGTCCGGCGTCCACATGTGGAACGGCACGGCCGAGACCTTGAAGGCGAGGCCGGCGAGGACGAAGACGATGCCGAACAATTCGCCCGTCGACACCCCGTCCCGCCCCAGCGCCACGGCGATGTCGCCGAACATGGTGGATCCGGTGAAGCCGTAGAGCAGCGACACGCCGTAGAGCAGGATGCCCGAGGCGAGCGCACCCAGCACGAAATATTTGAGGCCTGCCTCGGCGGAGCGGTCGTCGGTGCGCTGGAACGAGGCAAGCACGTAGGCGGCGAGGCTCTGCAGCTCGAGCCCGACATAGAGGGTGAGCAGGTCTCCGGCCGAGACCATCATCCCCATGCCGACCGCGGAGAGCAGGATCAGCACCGGATATTCGGCGCGATAGTCGCCGTCGCGGGTGAACCAGCCGGTGGCGGCGATCAGCGCCGCCGCGGCGGCGATGTAGACGAGGATCTTGGCGAAGGCGGCGAAGCTGTCGGCGACGAACAGGCCGTCGAAGGCGACGCCGCCGTCATTGGTCACGCCCGGCACGACCAGGGCCGCGACGGCGAAGGCGGCGACCGCGATCCAGCTGACCAGCCGCGCGCTCCGGTCGCCCGCCCAGGCGGCGACGAGCAGCAGCACCAGCGACGTGGCGGACAGAACGATCTCGGGGAGCGTGAGGGCGAGCGAATGGCCCATCAGTGGGGCGCTCCTTCAGCGGGTGCGTGGTCTGCGGCGGCAGGCGCCGAATTGGCGGAACGGACGAGCCGGGCGTCCCCTTCCGGCTTGGCGCGGTCGATCCGGGCGAGGATCAGCCCGACGTCCTGGCGCATCGGCGCGAGGAAGCTCTCCGGATAAACGCCCATCCACAGGACGATGGCGGCGATCGGGGCGAGGACGATCATCTCGCGCTTGTTCAAATCCGGCATCGCGGCGGCGTCGGCGTTGCGGCTCGTCCCGTAGGAGACGCGCCAGTAGAGGAACAGCATGTAGCAGGCGCCGAGGATGATGCCGGTGGTCGCGATCGCGCCGACCCAGCTGTTCGCCTCGTAGGCGCCGACCAGGGCGAGGAACTCGCCGACGAAGCCGGCGGTGCCCGGAAGGCCGATCGAGGCCATGGTGAACAGCAGGAACAGCACCGAATAAGCCGGCATGTTGTTCGACAGGCCGCCGTAGCGCTCGATCTCGCGGGTGTGGAGCCGGTCGTAGATCACGCCGACGCACAGGAAGAGCGCGCCCGAGACGAGGCCGTGGCTGAGCATCACGATCAGCGCGCCCTCGATCCCCTGCCGGTTGAAGGCGAACAGGCCGATGGTGACGAACGCCATGTGCGCGACCGAGGAATAAGCGATCAGCTTCTTCATGTCGCGCTGCACGAGGGCGACGAGCGAGGTGTAGACGATGGCGACGAGGCTCAATCCGAAGACCAGCCAGACGAGCTGGCCCGAGGCTTCCGGGAACATCGGCAGCGAGAAGCGCACGAAGCCGTAGCCGCCGAGCTTCAGCAGCACGCCGGCGAGGATCACCGAGCCCGCGGTCGGCGCCTGGACGTGGGCGTCGGGCAGCCAGGTGTGGACCGGCCACATCGGCATCTTCACCGCGAAGCTGGCGAAGAAAGCGAGCCACAGCCAGGTCTGCGCTTCCGGCGGGAAATCGAAGGCGAGCAGGCGCGGGATGTAGGTGGTGCCGGCATGGTTCACCATCCACAGCATCGCCACCAGCATCAGCACCGAGCCGAGCAGGGTGTAGAGGAAGAATTTGTAGCTGGCGTAGATGCGCTGCGCCCCGCCCCAGATGCCGATGATCAGGAACATCGGGATCAGGCCGGCCTCGAAGAAGATGTAGAAGAGGAAGATGTCCTGCGCCATGAACACGCCGAGCATCAGCGTCTCCATGAGCAGGAAATTGGCCATGTACTCGGGCACGCGCCGGTCGATCGCGGTCCAGCTGGCGAGGATGCAGACCGGCATCAGGAACACGCTGAGCATGATCAGCATCAAGGCGATGCCGTCGATGCCGAGCGCCCAGGCGAAGCGGCCGAAGAGGTCGGCATATTCGACGAACTGCCACTGCGCGCCGCCGATATCGTAGCTCGCCCAGAGCAGGATGCCGAGCAGGAGGTTGAGCAGGGTCGCGCCGAGCGCGATCCAGCGCGCGCCGGCGGCCGACGCGAACAGGCAGGCGATCGCGCCGAGCAGCGGCACGGCGAGCATGATCGAGAGGATCGGAAGGCCCCCGCTCATCGCGCCATCACCCAGGTCACGGCCGCGGCGAGGCCGATCAGCATCACCAGAGCGTAGGTGTAGAGATAGCCGGTCTGGAAGCGGGTGCTCAGCCGGTTGCCGCCGGCGACGAGCGCCGCCGCGCCGTTCGGGCCGAAGCGGTCGATCGTGCCTTCGTCGCCCTTCTTCCAGAATATCCGGCCGAGCGCCATCGCCGGGCGCACGAACAGGCGGTCATAGGCTTCGTCGAAGAACCACTTATTGTAGAGGAAGCGGTAGAGGACGCCCCACTGGGCGGTGAAACGCGCCGGAATGCTCGTATTCCTTATGTAGGCCTGGAGCGCGATCAGGAAGCCGAGGATCATCACCGCGGCGGGCGAGAGCTTCACCCAGAGCGGCACTTCGTGGATCTCGTGCATCAGATGCGCGTCGAAATAGAGGCTGCCGCCCCAGAAGGCTGCGCCTTCCTGATAGTCGATGAACGGGTGGTGGAAGACCATGCCCGCGAACACCGCGCCGAGCGACAGGATGCCGAGCGGCACCAGCATCGTCCACGGGCTTTCGTGCGGATGGTAGCCGCCGGTGCCGGTCGGGATCTCGGTGGAGCCGGCCTCCTCGGGGCGAGTGTCGTGGCCGGCATGCTCCATCTCGGGATGCGGGTCGGCCTGGTGGTCGTGCTCGCGCCCGTCATTGGCGTGGTCGTGCAGCGCGTGCTGGATGTGGCCGGAGGCCGCCCAGCGCGGCGTGCCCAAGAAGGTGAGGAACATCAGCCGCCAGCTGTAGAAGCTGGTGAGAAGCGCCGCGAAGACGCCGACCGCGAAGGCGAAGCCGCCGAGGCCGGTGCCGCTGGCAAAGGCGCTCTCGATGATCGCGTCCTTCGAATAGAAGCCCGCGAAGCCGAACACGCCGAGCACGCCCACGCCGGTGATCGCCAGCGTGCCGAGCAGCATGCCCCAGAAAGTGAAAGGGATCGACTTACGAAGGCCGCCGTAGAAGCGCATGTCCTGCTCGTGGTGCATCGCGTGGATCACCGAGCCCGCGCCGAGGAACAGCAAAGCCTTGAAGAAGGCGTGGGTGAACAGGTGGAACATCGCCGCGCCATAGGCGCCGACGCCGGCGGCGAAGAACATGTAGCCGAGCTGCGAGCAGGTCGAATAGGCGATGACGCGCTTGATGTCGTTCTGCACCGTGCCGACCGTCGCGGCGAACAAAGCCGTGGCGGCGCCGACGAAGGTGACGAGGGCGAGCGCGGTCTCGCTGGTCTCGAACATCGGCGACAGGCGGCAGACCATGAACACGCCCGCCGTGACCATCGTCGCGGCGTGGATCAGCGCGGAGACCGGCGTCGGGCCCTCCATCGCATCGGGCAGCCAGGTGTGGAGGCCGAGCTGCGCCGATTTGCCCATCGCGCCGATGAACAGCAGGATGCAGATCAGGGTCATCGTATCGACACGCATGCCGAGGAAGCCGATCGTCGATCCGGCCATGGCCGGCGCGGCGGCGAGGATCTCGGGGATCGAGACGGTGCCGAAGACGAGGAAGGTCGCGAAGATGCCGAGCGAGAAGCCGAAATCGCCGACGCGGTTGACGACGAACGCCTTGAGCGCCGCGGCGTTGGCCGACGGCTTGTGGTACCAGAAGCCGATCAGGAGGTAGGAAGCGAGGCCCACCCCTTCCCAGCCGAAGAACATCTGGACGAGGTTGTCCGCCGTCACCAGCATCAGCATCGCGAAGGTGAAGAGCGACAGATAGGCGAAGAAGCGCGGCTGGCTGTCGTCCTCGGCCATATAGCCCCAGGAGTAGAGGTGGACGAGCGCCGAGACGGTCGTCACCACCACCAGCATCACCGAGGTCAACGCATCGACGCGCAGCGCCCAGTCGACCCGCAGGTCGCCGGAATGGATCCAGTCGAGCACCGGGTGGAGCTGGCTGGTCTCGGTGCCGGCCATGAAGCCGAGGAAGATCGGCCAGGACAGGGCGCAGGCCACGAACAGCGCGCCCGTGGTGACGAGCTTGGCGGCGAGATTGCCGATCAGCCGGTTGCCGAGGCCGGCGATCAGCGCGGCCAGCAAGGGCAGGAAAACGATGAGCTGGACGGTCATGCAATCGTCATCCCGGCGAAAGCCGGGACCCAGGAACGCGGTCCGCGTCCAGTTCGCCCAGCCGGGTGTTCATGGGTTCCGGCTTTCGCCGGAATGACGAAGGAGCGGTTCACCTGCCTCACCCCTTCATCTGGTTGATGTCGTCAACCGCGATAGTGCCGCGGCGGCGGAAGTAGATGACGAGGATGGCGAGGCCAATCGCCGCCTCGCCGGCGGCCACGGTCAGCACGAACATCGCGAAGATCTGCCCGACCATGTCGCCCAGATAGGCCGAGAAGGCGACGAGGTTGATGTTCACCGCGAGCAGGATCAGCTCGATCGCCATCAGGATGACGATGACGTTCTTCCGGTTGAGGAAGATGCCGAACACGCCGAGCACGAACAGGATCGCGCCGACGGTGAGATAGTGCCCGAGGCCGATCACAGCTCGATCCCCTGCCCTACGCCCGGCTGCATGTTCACCACCGAATCCTCAGGCCGGCGGCGGACCTGGTCGGAGACGCGCTGCGGGCGGATGCCGCTGCGGGTACGGTGGGTGAGGACGATCGCGCCGACCATCGCGACGAGCAGGACCAGGCCCGCCGCCTCGAAGACGTAGAGATAGCGCGTGTAGAGCACCCGGCCCAGCGCCTCGATGTTCGGCACCGTCTGGTCGGTCGGCGCGGCGCGCACGCCGGTGTCGAGCCCGCCGGCATTCCAGGCCGCGACCGCGAAGACGATCTCGGCGAGCAGCACCAGAGCGAGCAGGGTGGCGAGCGGCCAGTAGCGGGCGAAACCGGCGCGCAGGGCGGCGAAATCGACGTCGAGCATCATCACCACGAACAGGAAGAGGACGGCGACGGCGCCGACATAGACGATGACGAGCAGCATCGCGATGAACTCGGCCCCCAGCAGCACGAACAGCCCCGCCGCGTTGAAGAAGGCGAGGATCAGCCACAGCACGCTGTGCACCGGGTTGCGCGCGGCGATCGTCATCACGCCGGAGGCGATGACGATGGTGGCGAACAGGTAGAAGGCGAAGGCCTGGATCATGACGGGGACCCCGTCGTCCCGGCGCAGGCCGGGGTCCATGCCGACTCTCCAGCGGCGGCACCGGGCGCGCCGTCCGCATGGATGCCGGCTTTCGCTGGCATGACGATAAGGGTGAATCGGCTAATCATCTGAAGATGGCCCGGCGCTTAGCGATAGGGGGCATCGGCGGCAAGGTTCGCGGCGAGCGCGCGCTCCCACTTGTCGCCGTTGGCGAGCAGCTTCGCCTTGTCGTAGAGCAGCTCCTCGCGGGTTTCGGTGGCGAATTCGAAGTTCGGACCCTCGACGATCGCGTCGACCGGGCACGCTTCCTGGCACAGGCCGCAATAGATGCACTTGGTCATGTCGATGTCGTAGCGCGTCGTGCGGCGGCTGCCGTCCTCGCGCGGCTCGGCCTCGATGGTGATGCACACCGCCGGGCACACCGCCTCGCACAGCTTGCACGCGATGCAGCGTTCCTCGCCGTTCGGATAGCGCCGCAGCGCATGCTCGCCGCGGAAGCGGGGGCTGATCGGGTTCTTCTCGAACGGATAGTTGATCGTCGCCTTGGGCTTGAAGAAGTACTTCAAGGTCAGCCAGTGCGCCTTCACGATCTCCCAGAGGGTGAAGCTCTTGATGTAATGGGCGATCATCGGATCACGGCCCTTCTGATTATCGTGCTGATGCCGCAGATGCCGGCGGCAGGCCCGGCCACGCCGAACCGTTCGAACTCGAGCAGCTGGACGGCCGACGGTTCCTCGACGACCAGCGTCTCGTAGCCGACCAGCTGCTCCCCCGAGAAGCGCGACCGGCGCGCGCCCTGGGTGCGGCGGGCTTCGACCCTGGTCTCCCCGCCGAACAGCGCGGGGACGTTGGTGCGCACCTCGCTGCGCGTCATGTTGTCGATGATCGTATAGTCGATGCGCGTGCTTTGCCGCTGGCGGGTGATGAGGCCGCAATGATCGGGCCAGTTGGCCGGATCGAAGGCGGGAATATCCGCCTTGGCGTCCGTGGCCACCGGCCCCTCGCCGGCTGCGTCGGCCGAGCCGGGAACGCAGAAGCCGTAGGCGCGGGGCAGGTCCTTGCGGTTGCCCTTCATCGCATAAAGGGTCGCCCGCTCGCCCTTCACCTCGAGCGACAGACCGCCGTTCTTGCCGGTCCCGGCAAAGTGGAAAGCGGCCGACGGCCCCTCCTTGCCCTGCTTGACGGCGCCGCCGCCGGCGAGCCGTGCCGCCGGCCACACCGTTCCCGGTGCGGGCGTCAGGAACACGGCCCCGGCCCCGCCCTCGCGGATCTCGGCCGCGAAGGCCACCGGCTCGCCGCCCGGCGTCACCAGCCCGCATTCGAGCACGCTGGGCGCGGCCGGCGCCGGGGTCGCGGCGAGCAGCAGGGAAAGGGACAGCGTCATCCGCCCACCCTTGCCGGCGGCACGGCGGCCACCTTGCAGGAGGGGAAGAAGTTCGGCGTCTCGCCGTCGGCGGAGACGATGCGGGCGGTGCCGGGGACCGGGCACGGTTCGCGGGTCAGCATCAGCCAGCCGGAGACCAGGAACACCCAGAGCAGCGAGATCGGCAGGAAGATCTTCCAGCCCAGCCGCATCAGCTGGTCGTAGCGGAAGCGCGGCACCGTCGCCTTCACCCAGCTGAACACGAAGAAGAAGAAGAAGATCTTGGCGAACAGCCAGAAGATGCCCGGGACGTAGTAGAGCGGCGCCCAGTCGATCGGCGGCAGCCAGCCGCCCCAGAACAGCACCGCCGTCATGCCGCACATCAGCAGCACGTTGCCATATTCGCCGAGCCAGAAGAGCGCGAAGCTCATCGAGCTGTATTCGGTCTGGTAGCCGGCGACGAGCTCGCTCTCCGCCTCGGTGAGATCGAAGGGCGCGCGCGCGGTCTCGGCCATGGCGGAGATCAGGAAGATGATCGCCAGCGGGAAGAGCAGCGGATTGAAGCCGAAGCCGTTGAGGATCCAGACGTGGCCCTGCTGCGCGGCGATGATGCCCGACAGGTTGAACGTCCCCGCCCACAGGACGACCGGGATCAGGACGAAGCCGACCGAGACCTCGTAGCTCACCATCTGAGCGGCGGCCCGCAAGGCGCTGTAGAACGGGTATTTCGAATTGGACGCCCAGCCGGCGATGATCACCCCGTAGACGCCGAGCGACGAGACGGCGAGCAGGTAGAGCAGGCCGACATTGATGTCGGCCAGCACCATGCCCGGCCCGAACGGCATCACCGCCCAGCCGATCAAAGCCACCGTGAAGGTGAGGATCGGCGCGATGATGAACAGGCCGCGATTGGCGCCGGAGGGGATGATGGTTTCCTTGAGGAACACCTTCAGACCGTCCGCGAAGCTCTGCAGCAGGCCCCACGGCCCAACCACGTTCGGCCCGCGCCTCAGCGCCATCGCCGCCCAGATCTTGCGATCGGCGTAGATGATCATCGCCACCGCCGCCATCAGCGGCAGCGCGATCATCAGGATCAGGATCAGGGTGGCGGCGAACCAGCCGAAGCTCTCGCCCATCCACGTCGATTGGAACCATGCAGTCATTGGAGAACCCCCGTCATCCCGGCGAAGGCCGGGATCTCGTGGAGACAGCCGTGACATCTTGTCCTGAGATCCCGGCCTGCGCCGGGATGACGCCTGACAATCATTCCGCCGCCTCCTCGAAGGTCTGGCCGTGGAGGATCTCCGCCGAGCAGCGCTGCAGCGTCGGGGAGGCGCGGGCGATCGGGTTGGTAAGGTAGAAATCCTCGATCGGATAGACGATCGCCCCGGCGACGTCGGCGATCGGGCAGGTCGGCGGCCCCGGCGGCGGGAAGGCGGTGAGCCCGGCGACGCCGAGATGCGGATGCTCCGCGGCGATCGCGGCGCGCAGCTCCGACAGGCTGTCGAACGGCAGGGTCTTGCCGACCACGTCGGACAGCGCCCTCAGGATGGTCCAGTCCTCGCGCGCCTCGCCCGGCGGGTGCACCGCGAATTCGGAAAGCTGCACGCGGCCTTCGAGATTCACATAGGTGCCGTGCTTCTCCGAATAGGCGGCGGCCGGCAGGATCACGTCGGCGTGGGTCACGCCGCGGTCGCCATGGGTGCCGATATAGACGGTGAAGGTACCGGCGAAGGCGGAGGTGTCCATCTCGTCCGCGCCGAGCAGGAACAGGGCCTTCAGCCCCCCTGCCCTCGCCCGGATCGCCTCGATGCCGCCCTCGGCGGTGAAGCCGATGTCGAGCGCGCCGACGCGGGACGCGGCGGTGTGGAGCAGGTTGAAGGTCGCGCCGAGGCCGGCCGCGGCGGCGCGGGCGGCGGCATAGACGCCGTCATGGACGAGAGCGCCCATGCCGACGATCACCGCCTTGGTCTCCGCCGCCGTAAACAGGTCGAGCACGTCCTGCGGCAGTTCGTTGAGCGCCGACAGGTCCTCGCCCAGCTCCACCACCGGATAGGTGAGGTCGACC
>JBKBVA010000409.1:0-537 GCA_046289665.1 Allosphingosinicella sp. | reverse complement strand
TGGATCATCAGGAAGGTATTCTCGGGCATGACGATCTCGTCGCCCGCCATGGCCACATAGGAGGCGGCCGAGGCGGCGATGCCGTCGATCCAGACGGTCACGGTCCCGGCGTGGCGCTTCAGCGCGTTGTGGATCGCCACCGCGTCGAAGACCGATCCGCCGGGGCTGTTGAGCCGCAGATCGACAGGCGTGCCCTCAGGCAGCGCGCCCAGTTCGGCGAGAAAGCCCTTCGCCGAGACCCCGTAGGCGCCAATCTCGTCATAGATCGCCACTTCCGCGCCGGTCCCCCGGGCGCGGATCGCATACCAGCTTGCCATGTCGTCACTCCTGTTCGGTGGCCGGATCTGTCGCTGCGGCGCCGTCATCCGTGCTGTCGCCCGCGCCATCAGCGGGCTCGGGCCTTGTTGCCGGCGTCGCGCGGGCACCCTGCGTCTCGCCCGGGCTCGTGCGGTAGCGCAGGCCTAGGGCCGCGGCACGCGCGGCGTCGGCGGCGTTCTCGCGGTCGACTTCCTCGATGTCGTAGCCGGTGGCCTCGAC
>JBKBVA010000408.1:0-537 GCA_046289665.1 Allosphingosinicella sp. | reverse complement strand
GGGGCGGGCTTCGACTTCCTCTCGGGCTTCGGCGGCAACGACACGCTGATCGGCGGCGCCGGCTTCAACACGCTGCGCGGGGGCGGCGGGGACGATTCCCTCATCGGCGGGCCGAGCGCCGACACGATCGAGGGCGGCGACGGCAACGACACCATCATCGCCGGCGGCGGGGCCGACCACATGTGGGGCGGCAACGGCAACGACACCTACTTCATCAACCTCTCGAACCAGGTGATCTACGAGCCGGTGAACGGCGGCGACGACACCGTCTATTCGACCACATCCTGGTGGCTCCGCCCGCAGATCGAATGGTTCATCGTCCTGCCCGGCGCGGGCGACCTCTTCGCCATCGGCACGGCGGGCGACGAGCGGCTGGTCGGCAACGAGGGCGACAACCTGCTCGTCGGCGGCGACGGCAACGACACCATCTGGGGCGGCGCGGGCCTGGACCGCATCCAGGGCCAGGGCGGCCACGACGTGCTGTTCGGCGATGACGGCAACGACATCATCCTCGGCGGCGACGGCAACGACTGGATC
>JBKBVA010000407.1:0-539 GCA_046289665.1 Allosphingosinicella sp. | reverse complement strand
TCGGCCGGCGACGGCCTGCTCGTCGAGATTGCCCAGCGGCTGAAGGCCCAGACGCGCGGCGGCGATCTCGTCAGCCGGCTCGGCGGCGACGAATTCGTGGTGCTGCTGTCCGATTGCACGGCCGATCAGGCTGCCGGCGTGGCCGCGCGCATCCGGCAGGCGCTCGCCGCGCCGGTGACGGTGGAGGACATGGCCCTGCCGATCACTGCCAGCATCGGCATCAGCCTCTATCCCGATGACGGCCGGGACCGCGAGACGCTGCTGAAACATGCCGACACGGCCATGTATGAAGCCAAGAGCGCCGGTCGCGGCACCCACCGCTTCTTCAGTCCGGCCATGAATGCGCTCGCGCAGGAGCGCCTGGTCATGGGCACGGCCCTCAAGGAAGCCGTGCGCGATCGCCAGCTCTGGCTGGCCTATCAGCCCCAGATCAGCGGTGATGGCGGTGCCATCCACGGCCTGGAGGCGCTGGCCCGCTGGTGTCACCCGGCATTCGGCGAGGTGCCGCCGGGCCGCTTCATTGCCCTGGCGGAGGAAAT
>JBKBVA010000406.1:0-542 GCA_046289665.1 Allosphingosinicella sp. | reverse complement strand
TCTTCATCTCCCCGCGGCATTTCGGCACCCAGGCGGAGTTCGAGCGCATGGGCCTCGCCTATGCCGAATGGATCTCCGCCTGCCGCCCGGCGGACCCCGCGCAGCCGGTCCTGCTGCCCGGCGAGCCGGAGGAGCAGCGCCGCGCCGAGCGCGCCCGCAACGGCGTGCCGCTGCCGCAGGATGCCTGGGCGAGCATCCTCGCCACCGCGACGCGGCTCGGGGTCAGAAGCCCCGTCTAGGGCAGGCCGCGACGCACGGCCCCCGCCCCGCCGCGCTCTGCCGGGGGAGCCTGCCGGCTGGTCCCGGCGTCGCTAGCCCCGCTCCGCCCGCCGCCTTCGCGCCCGCCGGAAGGCGAAGGCGAGATGCGCGAGATAGGCACCGACCGCCGCGCCGACCACGACCCAGGCCAGCGGCTCGACCCACTTCTCCACCCTCTCGTAGTGGTCCTCGAGGAAGTAGCCCGCATAGGCGAGGAAGGTCAGCCACACCAGCGAGCCCAGCGCCGTCCAGAGGTAGAACACCCCGCGCGGGATCTCGACCAT
>JBKBVA010000405.1:0-543 GCA_046289665.1 Allosphingosinicella sp. | reverse complement strand
AGGCCATCGGCGCCCGCGTCAAGGGCAAGAAGCTGCCGCGCTTCGTCCATACCCTGCTCATCCAGGTCTGGGCCGACGTGCTGGCGCTGACGGCGCTGCGCCAAGGCGAGGACTCCGAGCTGTTCACCCGCCAGCTCGCCATCGCCGACCGCCTGGTGCGTGCTTCCTGCGCCTCGGCCGGCAGTGAGGATGCCCTCACCGCCGAGGAAGCCGGACAGATGCGCCAGGAGATCGAGCAGGCGCTGACCCAGGTCGGCTATCACGGCGAGGACGCCGCCGCGATCGCGGCGCGCATGCTCAGCGGCTCCGACGAGGGTGGCGACAGGGGGGGCGGGGAGGATGCCGCATCGCGCACCGAACTGGCGCTGCGCATGAAGGCGCGCACCCGCCTCGGCGAGGAGCTGGAGGCGCAGAAGCGCAAGGCCAAGACGACGCCGCTCGACGAGGAGGGAAAGGCCTGCCTGGAGCAGATCAAGCACCTTCCGTTCGGCACCTGGTTCGAGTTCATGTCCAACCAGCAGGGCGATCGCGTGCGGCGCCGCC
>JBKBVA010000404.1:0-543 GCA_046289665.1 Allosphingosinicella sp. | reverse complement strand
CATCATTGTTGCTTGGAATGTCATAATCGCTTGTTAATCGGAACAACGATCACATACACGATCGAGTAACCGACAAATACAAGCCTCAATGCGGCGTTAACGAGCCTATATTCTCTGTCAGGACCGGGGAGATTTGTCGATTGATTTAAGAATCCTGCAAGAGGTCGTTGCTAGTGTCGCGACAGTTCGAACGGGTCGAGCACAGACCTGCGGACGGCGCTCCCCCGGAGCGCAACATCGTGGACACTAGGAGTCAGCCATGAAAGCCACTCTCGCCCGCTTCGCCAAGGACAATTCGGGCGCCACCGCCATCGAATACGGCCTGATCGCCGCCGGCATCGCCGCCGTCATCATCCTGGCGGTCAATGCCCTCGGCACCTCGGTCAACGCCGCCTTCGGCCGGGTCAACAGCAACATGAAGTGACCGGCGCCGCCCGTCGGAACCAACGCGAGCGGCCCGCCCCTGCGGCGGGCCGTTCCCGTCTCGACAAGCACGGTGGACCGCTTTCATGCCGACCCTCCTTCCGGATCGCCGCCTGCAGC
>JBKBVA010000403.1:0-544 GCA_046289665.1 Allosphingosinicella sp. | reverse complement strand
GGCGGTTCTTGTCCACGGTGCAGATCGGGATCACGGCTGTTGGTGTGCTGTCGGGGGCCTTCTCGGGCGCGACGCTGGGTCTGCGGCTGCAAGGTTGGTTTGCAGCGCAAGGGATCAACCCGGACTGGGCCGCGACGCTGGGCGTAGGCGGAGTGGTGGTGGCGATCACCTATGTCAGCCTCATCGTCGGGGAACTGGTCCCGAAACAGCTGGCCCTGCGCAACCCCGAAGGCGTGGCGATCCGCGTCGCCCCGGCGATGATGCTGTTGTCGGTGGTCGGGGCTCCTGTGGTCTGGCTCCTGGACCGGTCGGGCAAGCTGGTGCTGTGGCTTCTGGGCCACGGAGGCAACAGCGAAAACCGGGTGACCGAGGAAGAGGTTCATGTCCTTCTGGCCGAAGCGCAGGAAGGCGGCGTGCTCGAGACCGAAGAGCGCGAGATGATCTCGGGCGTGATGCGGCTGGGCGACCGGACGGCGCGCGCGCTGATGACGCCAAGGCACGAGGTCGAGACGCTGCCCCTGGAAGCCTCGGGCACCGAGGCGGT
>JBKBVA010000402.1:0-546 GCA_046289665.1 Allosphingosinicella sp. | reverse complement strand
GCAGGCTCGAGAGGCCGCCGAAGCCCTTGTCGGGCGCGCTGAGCGCAAGGCCGCCCAGGAAGCGCAGCCGGCCCACCCGGTCCCGGGCCGGTTCGGCCGCGTCGAGCAGGACTGGCGCGGACGCAATGGCAAGCGGGCGCAGCGCACCGGGGCCGATCGGCGGAACGACGAGATAGGTGGCATAGGCCGCGCATGCGGCGAACGCGGCAAGACTCGCTGCCGCCGCAAGAAGCTTCAGGCCGAACGTCACCCGAGCGGTCTTGAAAGCGTCGCCACGAAGAAGCCGTCGCCGGGGCCGGAGCCGGGGAGCAGCCGCTCGACCCGCTCGATCTCCACGCCGAGTTCGGGCGCGATGGCGACCACCTCTTCCCCTTCCTCCGGCTCGAGCGAGCAGACCGCATAGACGAGTCGCCCGCCGGGCGCGAGCCAGCCGCATGCGCGGGCAAGGAGGCGGCGCTGCAGCTCGGCCAGCGCCGGAAGGTCGCGCGGGTGGCGGCGCGCCAGCACCTCCGGGTTGCGGCGGAAGGTGCCGGTTGCCGAGCAGGG
>JBKBVA010000401.1:0-550 GCA_046289665.1 Allosphingosinicella sp. | reverse complement strand
GTGGTCGGGATGGCGGCGGCGGGCCTGCCGGATGACCAGCGGCGCCAGGCGATTCTCTGGGGCATCGGCGCGGCCACCATCCTGCGCATCGCCTTCGCCTCCGTCACCGTCCAGCTGCTCCAGGTCGTCGGCATCGTGCTCGCGGGCGGCGTGCTGCTGCTGGAACGGTCCGGCGCGGCGGGAGTGCATCTCGATGTCGAACATGCGCTGATGGGCAATCTCGAAAGCCTCGTCTGGCTGCGCGCCACCGGCTGGTCCTCGCTCGTCGATCCGGCCGCGCTCGCGACGCTGCCGCCGCAGCTCGCGCGGCTGGCGGGCACGGTCGTCGCCGTCGAGGAAGACGAGACGCTGGCCGCCGAGGCGGCGCGGCTTCTGTCGGAAGAAGGCGTCGACAACGCCTATGTGGTGACCGGGCCGCTGGCGGCGGGCTCGGCCAAACACGCGCCCTATGACGTGATCACGGTGCAGGGCGGCGTCGAGACGGTGCCGGACGCGCTCCTGGCGCAGCTCAAGGACGGCGGGCGGATCGGGGCCATCTTCATGGACGGTC
>JBKBVA010000400.1:0-551 GCA_046289665.1 Allosphingosinicella sp. | reverse complement strand
CCACCGATCTGGTGATGTGCTGCTTCCGCAAGAAGCCCTTCGAAGACATGATGGCCACCACCCCGCACATCGCCCAGCGCCTGCTGGAGATGACGCTGGACGAACTGGACGCTGCTCGGGAATGGATGCTGCTGCTCGGGCGCAAGACCGCGCGGGAAAAGATCGCCTCGCTGATCTCGATCATCGCCCGGCGCGAGGCTGCGCTGCATCTGCGCGAGCCAAAGGGGATGCTGTCGGTTGACCTGCCGCTTACGCGCGAGGAAATGGCCGACTACCTGGGCCTGACGCTGGAAACCGTCAGCCGCCAGATCAGCGCGCTGAAAAAGGACGGCGTCATCGCACTGGAAGGCAACCGCCATGTCCAGATCCCCGACATCGACCGGCTGCTGGAAGAGGCGGGCGACGACAGCGACGGCGGCATGCTGGTCTAGCCATGCCGGCACCGATGCTGGCGTTTCATACCTGGGACGTCTTCACCGACCGTCCCTTTGCCGGCAACCCTCTGGCCATCGTGCTTGGGGCCGATGACCTGACGACGCCGCAGATGCAGA
>JBKBVA010000003.1:0-38090 GCA_046289665.1 Allosphingosinicella sp. | reverse complement strand
TACCGAATGTCTGCTTCGTTAATTCGGAACGGTTCGACGTTCAGGGAACGCAAAAATGGCACGCCAGATTCGACATATTCCGATGCCATCGAGCCAACATGGCCGACTGTGAGATCGTCGGCTACATCTTCGAGGGCCAGCCGATGGGCGAGGACGACGCCGAGGCGCAGCTCTACCGCAAGGCGATCCAGACGGTGGCGGAGAGCCAGAAGGCCTCGACCTCCTACCTCCAGCGCCAGCTCCGCGTCGGCTACAACAATGCCGCGCGCCTGATCGAGCGGATGGAGAAAGACGGCATCGTCTCCGCCCCCGACCATGTCGGCCGCCGCGAGGTGCTGGTCGACCCGGAAGGGCGGCCGCTGTCCTGAGGGGGGTGCATGGCCTTGTTGCCTACCCGTCATCGCGAGCGAAGCGAAGCAATCCCCCTGCGAAGAAGGCTCCGGCGCCCTTTCCGGCGGGGGATTGCCGCGGCGCTTCGCGCCTCGCAATGACGGAGGGGGCATGGCTGTGCGGCGAGGACTCCACCTGAACCTGACGGAACCGGCGGGTTCAGTGCGCATTCAAGGGCGCGAGCCTAGTGCAGGGCCAAATTCCTTACAGACGGAGACAGTCTCATGTTGCGTTTGAAGACGCTCGCTCTTGCCGCCGCGCCGCTGGGTGCCGCCGCTTACGTCCTCGCCCCCGCCCCGGTGGTCGCCCAGGCCGCCTCGCCTCTGGCGCAGGTGCAGTCGCACCTCAAGGCGGTCAGCACGATGACGGCGAACTTCACCCAGACCGACCGCCGCGGCCAGACGCTGAGCGGCGCGCTGACCCTGAAGCGTCCGGGCAAGGTGCGCTTCCAGTACCAGAAGGGCGTGCCGATGCTGATCGTCGCCGACGGCAAGCGCCTCAACATGATCGATTACGAGACCAAGCGGCTCGACAGCTGGCCGATCGGCAATTCGCCGCTCGGCATCCTGCTCGATCCCAACCCGAATCTGTCGCGGGTCGCCAAGGTCGTCCGCAACGACGCCCAGACCCTGCTGGTCGAGGCCCGCGATCCGAAGAAGCCGGAATTCGGCACCATCACGCTCGGCTTCGCCAAGATCCCGAGCGCCCCGGCGGGCCTGCGCCTGCAGGGCTGGACGGTGATCGACGCGCAGAACAACCGCACCACGGTGAAGCTCTCCAACCAGCGCTTCAACGTCGGCGTCGCGGACACCGCCTTCCGCTATCGCGACCCGCGTCGCGCGGGACCGCGCGGATAGGCGTTCTCCATTCATCCTCGCGACAGGAAGAACGCGCTAGATGAGAGACTGCAATTGCGGAGGCGGTTCTCGGGATTTTTCCCCCTGTTGCCCGAGCCGATGACGCAATTGAGCCTCGCGTGAAACAACGCTTGGTTGGCCCCCGCTCCACGCCCCCGGAGCGGGGGCCTTTCTTATGGGCGCCCGATTCGCGCGGCGCCGAGTCGCGGCGACGGCGTGGCCGGGGGCGCATCGACAGCGCCCGGGCGCCCCGTTAACAGGCAAGGCCATGTCCACCCCGCTCAAGATCGCTTCCTGGAACATCAATTCGGTGCGCGCGCGCCTTCCCATCGTGGAGAGGTTCCTCGCCGCCGAATCGCCCGACATCCTGTGCCTGCAGGAAACCAAGGTCGTCGACAGCGACTTCCCGGCCGCCTTGTTCCACGCGCTCGGCTACGTGCACCGCGTGATCTGCGGCCAGCGCATGCACCATGGCGTCGCCATCCTCAGCCGCATCCCGATTCGCGAGGACGTGCGCTTCGACTGGCAGGCGAACGGCGAGGCCCGCCACGTCGGGGTCCGGCTCGAATGCGGCATCCGCCTCGAGAACGTCTACGTGCCCGCCGGGGGCGACATCCCCGACCGCGAGGAGAATCCCAAGTTCGGCCAGAAGCTCGATTTCATCGAGCGGATGACCCGCTGGTCCGAAACCTGCGCCTGTCCGACCATCATGGTCGGCGATTTCAACGTCGCGCCGCTCGAGTGCGACGTGTGGAGCCACAAGCAGCTCCTCAACGTCGTCAGCCACACGCCGGTCGAGGTCGAGGCGCTGGGGCGCCTGCAGCAGAGCAACGGCTGGGTCGACCTCGGCCGCCACTTCCACCCCGCGCCGGGCCGGCTCCACACCTGGTGGAGCTACCGCTCGCCCGACCACACGAAGAACGACCGCGGCCGCCGGCTCGACCATATGTGGGCGACGGCCGACGTCGCCCCGCTCGCCGTCGCGCACCGCGTGCACGAGGAGTGCCGCAGCTGGGAGCGTCCGTCGGACCACGTGCCGCTCGTCACCGAGTTCCGGGTGTGACGGAAAGGCGGCTCGCCCGCGCGGTGGACGCGCTGCGGCGCGGCTGGCCGGTGCACATCGACGGCACCTCCTATCTCGCGGTCGAGAGCGCCGACGAAGAGGCGCTCGCCGCCTTCGATGCGCCGGTTCCCGCCGATCTCCTCATCTCCGGCCACCGCGCCGTTACGCTGAAGCTCGCCAACCAGCGCGAGGCGGTGCCGACCGGCCCCGTCCGCCTCGCCCGCGCATCCTGGATCGACTTGCGCGAAGCGCTGGCGGTCGCCGATCCGTCGCTCGACCTCGCCCGGCCGCTCAAGGGGCCGTTCCGGGCGGTGCCGGCGCCGGACAGCGCCGCGGCCGCCGTCCAGCTCGCCCGCCTGGCCGGGCTGCTTCCCGCCTTTTTCGTCGGGGGCAGCGCGGGCGAGGAGGCGCAAGCCCTCTCCGCCGGCGAGATCGCCGCCGCGGTCGATTCGCCGGCGGTGAAGATCGTCTCGCGCGCGCGCCTGCCGGTCGCCCAGGCGGAGAAGGCCGAGATCGTCGCCTTCCGCGCCGCCGGGGCGCCGGGCGAGCATGTCGCCCTGCTGGTCGGCGATCCGACCGGCGAACCGCCCCTCGTGCGCCTGCACAGCGAGTGCCTGACCGGCGACGTGCTGGGTTCGCTCAAATGCGACTGCGGCCCCCAGCTCAGCGACGCCCTCGCCGCCATCGCCGCGTCGGGCTGGGGCATCCTTCTCTACCTCCGGCAGGAAGGCCGCGGCATCGGCCTGATCAACAAGCTGCGCGCCTATGCGCTGCAGGACCAGGGGTTCGACACGGTCGATGCCAACCTGCGCCTCGGCTTCGGCGACGACGAGCGCGGCTTCGCGGTGGCGGCGCGGATGCTGGAGGCGCTGGGGCAGGACCGGGTGCGGCTGCTCACCAACAACCCCCGCAAGGCGGCGGCGCTGGAAGCGGCGGGAATCGCGGTGATGGCGCGTGTGCCGCTCAGGAGCGGGGCCAATCCCCACAACCAGGCCTATCTCGACACCAAGCGCCGGCGGAGCGGGCACCAGCTTTAGGCGCTCCGCCTCGCTTCCGTAGCTCCGTCATTGCGAGGCGCACAGCGCCGCGGCAATCTCCGGCCGGGAAAGGCGCCGGCGCGGTTCCGGGCCGGGATTGCTTCGCTGCGCTCGCAATGACGGCGGGGACCTTCGGTTCGTGCAACTCAAGCTCCCAGCAGCTCCGCCACCTCGTCGAAGCTGTGGGCGATGTGGTGCACGCCGAGCGCGCGCAGCCGCGCGTCGTGGCCCGGGAGGCAGTGGCTTCCGGCGCACAGGCCCACCACCGTCGCGCCCGATGCGACCGCGCCCTTCGCGCCGACCGGCGAATCCTCGATGATCAGCGTGCGGGCGATGTCGACGCCCAAGGCCTCGGCCGCATGCAAATACAGATCCGGCGCCGGCTTGCCCCGTTCGACATGTTCGTGGCCGCTGAAGATCCGGTCGCCGAAATGCGCCCGCAGCGCGAGGTGATTGAGATGGCGGGCGATCCAGTCGGTCGAGCTGGACGAGGCGATCGCCTTGGGCAGCTCCGCCGGCAGGCTCTCGACGAACGCCACGGCGCCCGCCACCGCCTCGATCCCCTCGCGCAGCACCCGCTCGTCCTCCGCCGCGCGCACCGCGTGGAAATCCTCGGGCACCGCGCGGCCGATCCACCTCTCGATCGCCGCAATGAAGGCGCCCCGGCTCAGCCCCATGAAGTGGGTCATGCTCTCTTCGGGCGTGGTGGGGTGGCCGATCGCGGTGAGATACTCGGCGATCTGGCGGTTGCCGGCATATTCGCTCTCCAGCAGCACCCCGTCGAAATCGAAGATCAGGCCCTCGAACCTCAATCCCGCTCTCCGAACAGCGCCGTGCCGACGCGCACATGGGTGGCGCCGATCGTCACCGCCGTCTCATAGTCGCCCGACATGCCCATGCTGAGGCCGGGGAGGCCGTGCCGCCTGGCGAGCCTCGCGAGCAGGGCGAAATAGGGTGCCGGCTCCACCTCGGCCGGCGGGATGCACATCAGCCCCGCGACCGGAAGCCCCGCCGCCCGCGCCCGCTCCAGCAGCGCCGGCAGCTCGGCGGGGGTGCAGCCGCCCTTCTGCGGCTCCTCGCCGACATTGACCTGGAGGAAGCAGTCCGGCCGCCGCCTTGCTTTCTCCATCGCCTTGCCGAGCGCGTCGACGAGCGACGGCCGGTCGACAGAATGAATGGCGTCGAACAGGCGCACGGCATCCTCGGCCTTGTTCGACTGGAGCTGGCCGACCAGGTGGAGCGATACGTCGGGAAAAGCCTCGCGCAGCGCCGGCCACTTGTCCTCGGCCTCCTGCACCCGATTCTCGCCGAACACGCGCTGCCCGGCATCGAGCAGGGGCCGGATCGCATCGGCCGCGTGCGTCTTGGAGACGGCGATCAGCGTCACCGCGTCCGCTTCCCGCCGCGCAAGCCGGGCGGCGCGCGCGATCCTCTCCTGCACGTCGGAAAGCCGTTTCGCTGATGCTGAATCGCTCATCGCGGCTGCTATAGGTAGGCCGATGCACCGCCGCCACCCTCTCCCGCGCCTGTGGCTGATGACCGACGAGCGGCAGGGGGAGGCGCTGTGGGCGGCGCTGGAGCGGCTGCCGCGCGGCGCCGGCATCGTCTTCCGCCACTATTCGCTGCCGCCCCGCGAGCGGCGGACGCTGTTCGCGCGGGTGCGAATTATCGCGCGGCGACGCGGGCTGATGCTGCTCGCCGCCGGGGCGCCGCTCGGCGGTGCGGACGGCACCCACAACCGCCGAAGCGGCCGCGGCGTGCGGAGCTTCGCGGTGCACGGACCGGCGGAATTGCGGTCCGCGATCCGTGCGGGCGCGGACCTGGTGTTCGTCTCGCCGGTCTTTCCGACCCGCTCGCATCCGGGCGCGCCGGTTCTCGGCCCAGCCGGCTTCGCCCGGCTGGCGCGGCTGTCGCCGGTGCCGGTGATTGCTTTGGGGGGCATGGACGCCGCGCGCGCGAAGCGGCTGCCGGGCGCTTACGGTTGGGCGGGGATAGACGCGCTCACCTTCGGCGGCGCGTAGCGGCCTCAGAACTTGAAGGCGGTGCCGATATAGACGGCCTGGCTGTCCTGCCGGTCGTCGGCGAGCGTCTCGAGCCGGTCGCGGTGGATCTTGTAGCGCACGCCGCCGGTGACATCGAGATTGCGGGCCAGGCTGAACGAGCCGCCGACGCCGACCGTGTAGGTCTCGTCCTCGGCGATCAGGCGCGGCTGGGTGCCAGTGCTGCGCACGGCGCCGACTTCGAGGCGGCCCGAGAAGCGTTTCTGCCGGTAGCTGACGCTGGCTTCCGCCTGCTCGCGTCCGCCCGGCGCGACCCCGCTGTCGACGCGGCTGACATCGCCGGTGAGGGCGAAGCCCTTCCAGCCGACCGAGACGCCGAGATTGTAGGCGGTGGGCGTGACTGCGGTGACCGGCGTGGCCGACGACAGATCGGTCGCGGCGGTACGCACCGCCTGCGCGGCGGTCGAGGCGCGGGCGCGCACGGCGACCCGGACCGACTTCTCCTGATTGCCGGCGACCGAGGAGGGCGTGAAGCGGAAGCTGTTCGCCTGGAGGCCGCGGCGCGCCATCTCGGCGGCCAGCCGCGGATCGGCGACGGCGGGGGTGAAGCTGCCGCTGCGCAGCGACGGCACCGGCCGCTTCTTCGGCTTGTCCTGGTTCGAAGCGGCGATGGCGGGGGTGAGGACGAGCGAAAGCGCGACCAGAGCCGCCCCTCCTGCCGCACCGATGCTACCCAGCTTCATCACGCCCATTCGACTCCCGTAACGAAGGCGATGTAGTCGCTAACGTCCGCGCAAACCAGCATAGCCGGGCCGGCGGGCACGAATCGTTTCAATATGTTGCATCTTTTCCACAACCACCCTTCCGGCGGATGAACGACCGGCCGACGCGCGCCCCTGCAGGAACGCCGCGGCCGCTCTCCTTGCAAGACAGCTTGCCGCCCGCGCGTCGATATCTATAACGGCCCTCGACTCCTGTAGTTTCAAGGACACAGATTTTATGTACCGCGCCGCCCCTCTCGCTCTGGCCCTCGCCTGCGCCGTCGCCCTGCCGGGGTGCAATTTCATCCGGGACGACATCAACAAGACGCTCGGCCGCAGTTCGGGAGACAATGTCCGCCAGCGCGACCTCGCGGCCAGCCGCGTCACCACGATCGGCGTCAACGCCTATCTGTGGCAGGCCGCGCTCGACACGCTGTCCTTCGCCCCGATGGCCCAGGTCGATTCCAACGGCGGCGTCATCGTCACCGACTGGTACACCAATCCCAACAGCCCCACCGAGCGGGTCAAGGTGACCGCCACCATCCTCGACCAGGATCTGCGGGCGGACGCGCTGCGCGTCGCCGCCTCGCGCCAGGTCAACCAGGGCGGCGCCTGGGTCGACGCGCCGGTCGCGGCCGCGACGGTCCAGAAGCTCGAAGAGATCATCCTCACCCGCGCCCGCGACCTGCGCCGAAACGCCATCGGCGGCTAAGGAGCGTCTTTTCCATGGCCGCGCGTTTCAACCCCCTGGAGGCAGACGCGCACTGGCAGAAGGTGTGGGAGGAGAAGGGCACCTTCCACGCCTCCGACGACAGCGCGCGCCCCCGATCCTATGTGCTGGAGATGTTCCCCTATCCGTCGGGGCGCATCCATATCGGCCACGTCCGCAACTATACGATGGGCGACGTGCTCGCCCGCTACCGGCGGATGAACGGCTTCGAAGTGCTCCATCCAATGGGCTGGGACGCGTTCGGCATGCCGGCCGAAAATGCGGCGATGGAGAAGAAGGTCCATCCGGGCGAGTGGACCTGGCAGAACATCGCGACGATGCGCGGCCAGCTGAAGCGGCTCGGCTTCGCGCTCGACTGGAGCCGCGAATTCGCGACCTGCGACCCGGCCTATTACGGCCACGAGCAGGCGCTGTTCCTCGACCTCTACGAAGCGGGCCTCGTCTATCGCAAGCAGAGCGAGGTGAACTGGGACCCGGTCGACATGACCGTCCTCGCCAACGAGCAGGTGATCGACGGCCGCGGCTGGCGCTCGGGCGCCCTCGTCGAGCGGCGCAAGCTCAACCAGTGGTTCCTCAAGATCACCGACTTCGCCGACGAGCTGCTCGACGGCCTCGACAGCCTCGACCAGTGGCCGGACAAGGTGCGGCTGATGCAAGAGAACTGGATCGGCAAGAGCCAGGGGCTGCGCTTCCGGTTCGAACTCACCGAGCCCGTCGGGGAGACGGAGGGGTTCGAAGTCTTCACCACCCGGCCCGACACCATCTTCGGCGCGAGCTTCGCGGCGATTTCGGCCGACCATTCGATCGCCCAGGCGCTCGGCGAGGAGAATGACGCGCTCGCCGCCTTCATCGCCGAGTGCAAGAAGGGCGGGACGACTGCGGCCGAGCTGGAGACGGCGGAAAAGAAGGGGTTCGACACCGGGCTGCGCGTCCGCCACCCGCTCGATCCGGATGCGACCCTCCCGCTCTACGTCGCCAATTTCGTGCTGATCGAATATGGCACCGGCGCCGTCTTCGGCTGTCCTGCGCACGACCAGCGCGACCTCGATTTCGCCCGCAAATACGGCCTGCCCGTCACCCGCGTCGTCGCGCCGAGCGCCGAGGAAGCCGACGCGCCGATCGGCGACGAGGCGTATACCGGCCCCGGCCGGCTGGTGAACAGCCGCTTCCTCGACGGCCTCACCGCCGAGGAAGCGATGCGCGACGTCATCGCCCGCGCCGAAAAGGACGGCTGGGGGAAGGGCACCACCGTGTGGCGGCTGCGCGACTGGGGCGTCTCGCGCCAGCGTTACTGGGGGACGCCGATCCCGATCGTCCACTGCGAGGCGTGCGGGCCGGTCGGCGTGCCGCGCGACCAGCTCCCGGTCGTGCTTCCCGAGGACGTCAGCTTCGACATACCGGGCAACCCGCTCGACCGTCACCCGACCTGGTCT
Organism: Allosphingosinicella sp.; assembly: GCA_046289665.1. Classification (GTDB taxonomy): domain Bacteria; phylum Pseudomonadota; class Alphaproteobacteria; order Sphingomonadales; family Sphingomonadaceae; genus Allosphingosinicella. The sequence goes on along the minus strand of JBKBVA010000003.1, from coordinate 29,819 downwards.
AAGGCGGAGTGCCCGAAATGCGGCGGCGCGGCGCGGCGGGAGACCGACACGCTCGACACCTTCGTCGATTCCAGCTGGTACTTCATCCGCTTCGCCAGCCAGCCGGCCGACAAGCCGTTCGACAAGGCGGAGGCCGAGCGCTGGCTGCCGGTCGACCAGTATATCGGCGGGGTCGAGCATGCGATCCTCCACCTGCTCTACGCCCGCTTCTGGACGCGGGCGCTGAAGCGGATCGGCCGCCTCGACGTCGCCGAACCGTTCAAGGGCCTGTTCACCCAAGGCATGGTCACGCACCAAAGCTTCTTCACGGAGGACAAGGAATCGGGCCGCATCACCTGGTATTCGCCCGACGAGGTCGACTTCGACGGGAAGAGCGCGACCCTGAAGGATGGAACGCCGATCCAAGTCGGGCGCATCGAGAAGATGTCGAAGACGAAGAAGAACACGGTCGATCCCGACGCCATCGTCGATCAGTACGGCGCGGACGCGGTGCGCTGGTTCATGCTTTCCGACAGCCCGCCGGAGCGCGACCTCGAATGGAGCGAGAGCGGCATCCAGGGCAGCTGGCGCTTCATGCAGCGCCTCTGGCGCCTCGCCTCGGAGCAGGCGGAGCGCGGATCGACCTGGCTCGGCGGGGAGAGCGACGGCGCGAGCGAGGCGGGCGGGGCCAATCCTCTGACGCGCAAGCTCCACCGGACCATCGCCGCGATCGGCGCCAACATCGAGTCGCTCGCCTTCAACAAGGCGGTCGCCAACATCTACGAGCTCGCCAACGCGATCGAGAAGGCGCCGCCGTCGCCGGCGCGCAGCGAGGCGATCGGCGCCCTCGTGCTGCTGGTGGCGCCGATGGCGCCGCACCTTGCCGAGCAGGCGTGGAAGGCGATGGGCAAGGACGGGCTGATCGCCGATGCCGCATGGCCGAAGGCGGACCCGAAGCTGCTGGTCGAGGACGAGGTCACCATCGCCGTTCAGGTCAACGGCAAGCTGCGCGACACGCTGACCGCCTCGAAGGGCGCCGACAAGGCGGCGCTGGAGGAGATGGCGCTGGCCTCGGAGAAGGTCGCGCGCCTGCTGGAAGGCAAGCCGCCGCGCAAGGTGATCGTCGTGCCCGACCGGCTGGTCAACATCGTCGCATGAGAGGGCTCTGCCTCGTCGCCGCGGCTGCGCTCCTCCTCTCCGGCTGCGGGCTGAGCCCGCTCTACGGCGGCGGCGGTGCGGGGCCGGTGGCGCAGACGCTGCGCTCGGTCGACGTCGCGCCGATCGGCGGCCGGGCCGGCTGGCTGGTCCGCACGGCGCTGCAGGACCGGCTCGGCGGCGAAGACGGGGCGCCGAGCGCCTATCGCCTAGAAGTCGAGCTTGACGACGATATTACCGGCTTCGGCATCCGCCGCGACGACGCCGTGACGCGCGAGCGCCGGACGCTGCGCGCGCGCTACCGGCTGGTCGATGCCCGGGGCCTCGTCGTGCTCGACGCCACCGCCGGCTCCGACGCCGGCATCGACGTCGTCGGCTCCGAATATGCCACCGTCGCCGCCGAGCAGACCGCGCTCGAGCGGCTGGCGAAGGAGGTGGCGGACCAGATCGTCACCCGGCTCGCCCTCTACGCCTCGCGCAGCGGCGGCGCGCCCCAGCAGTGAAGGCGAATCGCGGCCAGATCGAACGCGCGCTCCGGAGCCCGGCCGACACCCGCTTCTTCCTCCTTTACGGTCCCGACGATTCGGGCTCGCGCGCGCTGATGAAGCTGCTGGCGGCTGCGATGGGGGCGGAGGCGGAGCGGGTGGAGCTTTCGGGCGCCGAGCTCAGGAGCGACCCGGCCCGGCTCGCCGACGAGGCGGCGTCCATCTCCCTGTTCGGCGGCGCCCGCTACATCGTGGTCGAGCCGGCGGGGGACGAGAGCGTGGCGGCCGTCGAGGCGCTGCTCCAGGCGCCGGCCGCGGGCAATCCGGTGGTGCTGGTCGGCGGCGCGCTCAAGGCAAGCTCGAAGCTGGTCAAGCTCGCCCTCGCCGACCCGACGGCTCTCGCCTTCTGCAGCTACGCGCCGGAAGGGCAGGAGGCGGAGCGGCTGGCGATCGACATGGCGCGCGCCGAGGGGCTGAACGTGCGCCCGGACGTCGCGCGCCGCCTCGCCGACGGCTGCGCCGGCAACCGCGCCATTCTCGGCCAGGAGCTGAAGAAGCTCGCCCTCTTCCTCGATGCATCGCCCGACCGGCCGCAGCCGCTCGACCACGATGCGATCGACGCGGTCGGGGCGGCGAGCGAGGAGGGGGATCTCTCCCGCCTGGTCGACAGCGTCGGCAGCGGCAATGCCGAGCAGCTCGAGGCGGAGCTGCTGCGCCTCTCGGGGCAGGGCATCGAAGGCATCCCGCTGATCCGCGCGGTGCTGCGCCGGATGGTGCTGCTCTCCCGCCTGCGGGGCGAGGTTGATCGGGGCAACAGCGTCGACGCGGTCATGGCGTCACAAGGCAAGGCCTTGTTCTGGAAGGAAAAGCCGTCGATCCAGCGGCAGGTGTCGCGCTGGCGGGCCCCCTTGCTGGCCAAGAGCGTCAGCCGCCTCGTCGAGGCGGAGCGGCAGGCCAAGGCCTCGGGCGGGCTCGGTGCCGCGGCGGTCGACGAGGAATTGTTCGCCATCTGCCGACAGGCGGCGCGGCTGCGCTGACCGGCGGCCGGCCTAGATCTTCTCGCCGCTGAGGCGCTGGCAGATCATGTCGAGCTGGTCGAGGCTCGAATAGCTCAGGGCGACCACGCCGCCGTCGGGCCGGTGGCTGATCTTGACGTGAAGGCCGAGCATGTCGCCCAATTGCCGCTCGAGCGCCTCGATGTCGGCACCGGCGCCTTTATATTCGAGCTTGGGCTGGCGCTCGCGGCCGGGCTTGCCGAATTTGGCGAGCTTTTCGGTGTCGCGTACGGAGAGGCCGCGGCGCACCACCTCGTCCGCCGCCGCTTCCGGATCGAGCGCGGTGACGAGCGCCCGCGCATGGCCCATGGTGAGGTCGCCGCTCACCACCATCTGCCGGACATTCTCGGGAAGATCGAGCAATCTCAACAGGTTGGCAATGTGGCTGCGCGACTTGGAGACGAGGCGGCCGAGCTGTTCCTGGGTGTGGCCGAACTCCTCGATCAGCTTCTTGTAAGCCTCCGCTTCCTCGATCGCGTTGAGATCCTGCCGCTGGATATTCTCCAGCAGGGCGATCTCGAGCGTCTCGGCGTCGTTGAAGTCGCGGACGATGACGGGGACTTCGTGGAGCCGCGCCTTCTGCGCCGCCCGCCAGCGCCGCTCGCCGGCGACGATCTGGTAGCGGTGGCCGTGGGGGCGCACGACGATCGGCTGGATGAGGCCGCGGGTGCGGATCGAATCGGCGAGCTCGGCGAGCGCCTCCTCGTCGAAATGGCGGCGGGGCTGGTCGAGATGCGGCTCGATCGAGGAGACCGGCATGATCTGCAGCCCGCCCCGGGGCGGGCCGCCGGAGACCGGCGCTTCCTGCGCCACTTCGCCGAGCAGGGAGGAGAGGCCGCGGCCGAGGCCGGACGGCCGCTTGCGGGGCGATTCGTCGCTCATGCGGCTTCCGCCGGCTTGGGCAGGCGCACGATCAGCTCCCGGGCCAGCCGCATATAGGCTTCGGACCCCGGGCAGCGATGGTCGTAGATGAGGGCGGGAACGCCGTGGCTCGGCGCTTCGGACAGCCGCACGTTGCGGGGGATCACCGTTTCGAAGACGACCTTGCCGAGGCAGGCGCGAACATCGTCGGCAACCTGGGCCGACAAATTGTTGCGCCGGTCGTACATGGTCAGCGCGACGCCGAGGATGGAGAGCTCCGGATTGAAGCGGGCGCGGATGCGCTCGATCGTCTGGAGGAGCTGGCTGAGCCCTTCCAGCGCAAAGAATTCGGTCTGCAGCGGCACCAGGATCGAATTGGCGGCGACGAGGGCGTTGATGGTGAGCAGGCCGAGCGAGGGCGGGCAATCGATCAGGCACACGTCCCAGCGCGCCGCGGCGGCGTCGAGGGCGCGGTCGAGACGGTGGGTCCGCTCCTCATATTCGACCAGTTCGATCTCCGCCCCGGACAGGTCGACGGTGGCGGGGACCAGGTCGAGCCGGGGCACGCGGGTGGCGACCACCGCTTCCTCCAGCCCGCAGCCGCCGGTCAGCACCTCGTAGCTGGAGCGATCGCGCTGCGCATGGCCGATGCCGAGGCCGGTCGAGGCATTGCCCTGTGGATCGAGATCGATCAGCAGCACGCGCGATCCGGTGGCGGCGAGCGCGGTGGCGAGGTTGATCGCCGTGGTCGTCTTGCCCACTCCGCCTTTCTGGTTGGCGACTGCGATGCGGATCATCGGGCCCTCTTCCCCCTGCGGCTGACGCCCGACGCGACGATGATCTGGGCATCGGCGTCGGTGAGGCTCGGTTCGAGCCGGAACTCACCCTGCCATGAAGCGCGCGCCGCTTCCAGTTCCGACTTCGCGTTGCGGCCCTTGGGGAGCAGCCAGCATGTCCCGGATGTGGAAAATCGGGTGCCGATGGTCAGCAGCTTGTCGAGCGGCGCGAAGGCGCGGGCGCTGATCACGTCATGCGGCACGGCGTCAACGGCCTCGGCCTTGGCGCAGAGGATCCGGACCCGCTCCGCCACGCCCAGCACATCCGCGCCGCGCTGGAGGAATTCGGCGCGCAGGCGGCGCCCCTCGACCAAGGTCACGCGCCCGGTAAACAAAGCCGCGACGATCAGCCCGGGGAAGCCGGCGCCGGTGCCGAGGTCTATCCAGCTCTCCGCCGCGTCAGGGGCGAGGCGCAGCAACTGGCCCGAGTCGATGATGTGCCGGTTCCAAACGTCTTCCAGCGAGGCGGCGGAGACGAGGTTCTGGCGGCCATTCTCCTCCCGGAGCAGGCCCACGAAGGCGCCCAGCCGGTCGACTGTTTCACGTGAAACATCGCGCCCAGCCGCGACCGCCAGCGCGTTGATCGTTTCACGTGGAACATCCATCATGCAGCCTTGCGGCGGGCGTGGACGAGGATGGCAGCCAGCGCGGCGGGCGTGATTCCCTGCAGCCGTCCCGCCGCACCCAAGGTGGCGGGGCGGGCGGCGTTGAGGCGCTCCACCATTTCATTGGAGAGGCCGGGAACCGCTTCATAGGCGATGTCGGGCGGAAGCCGCACCGCATCGTCGGCGCGCAGGCGGGCGATCTCCGCCCGCTGCCGCGCGACATAAGGCGCGTAGCGATGGTCCTCGATCGCCTGGTCGACCATGCGAGGCGACGCCGACTGAAGCGCCGGGACCAGCCGGACGAGCGTCGCCGCACCGACTTCGGGAAAGCGGAGCCAGTCGGCGAGCGTCCGGGGGACGCCATCGTCCCGCACCTCGGCGCCCGCCGCTCGAAGCGACTGCGCGCGGAAGGAGGTCTGCAGCAGCGCCTCCACCTCGGCCCGCTCCGCTTCGCGGCTGCGCCAGTGATCCAGGCGTTCGGCGGATACGCAGCCGGCGGCGATCGCCTGCGGGGTCAACCGCGCCTCCGCATTGTCGGCGCGCAGGCGCAGCCGGTATTCGGCGCGCGCGGTGAGCATCCGGTAGGGCTCGGTCACGCCCTGCAGGGTGAGGTCGTCGACCATCACGCCGATATAGCTGTCGGCGCGGTCGAACAGCACGGGCGGCCTGTCCGCGGCCCAGGCGGCGGCGTTGAGGCCGGCGACGAGGCCCTGCGCCGCCGCTTCCTCATAGCCGGTGGTGCCGTTGATCTGGCCGGCGAGATAGAGCCCCTCGACGTCCCGCACCGCCAGCGTCGGTTCGAGGATGCGCGGATCGAAATAATCATATTCGACGGCATAGCCCGGCTGCAGGATCTCCGCGCGCTCCAGCCCCGCCATCGAGCGCACCATCTCCAGCTGCACGTCCTCCGGCAGCGAGGTCGAAATGCCGTTCGGGTAGACCGCCGGGTCGTCGAGCCCCTCCGGCTCGAGGAAGACTTGGTGCCCGTCGCGGTCGGCGAAGCGGTGCACCTTGTCCTCGATCGACGGACAGTAACGCGGTCCCACGCCCTCGATCTCGCCGGCGAACAGGGGAGAGCGGTCGAGGCTGGCGCGGATGATGTCGTGGGTGCGGCCGTTGGTGCGGGTGATGGCGCAGAAGAGCTGGGGGGCAGGGCGGCTCTCGCTTAGCGCGGACATCGTCCAGTCGTCCGCATCGCTCTCCTGCCGCTCCAGCCCGGCCCAGTCGATCGTGCGCCCGTCGAGCCGCGGCGGCGTCCCGGTCTTGAGCCGGGCGAGCGGAAGCTCGAGAGACCGGAGCTGCGCGGCCAGCGCGGTGGCAGCGCGCTCCCCGACCCGGCCGCCGGCCCGGCTCGTCATCCCGAAATGGAGCTTGCCGCCGAGGAAGGTGCCGGTGGCGAGGATGACCGCCTTGGCATGCAAGGCACGCCCGTCGCCGAGTCGCAGCCCGGTCACGCGCCGTCCGTCGAGGATCAGCTCCGCCGCCTCTCCCTCGACGATCTCCAGCCCTGCCTGCGCGTCGAGCAGATCGTGGATCGCCTCGCGATAGCGGCGGCGGTCGGCCTGGACGCGGGGCCCGCGCACCGCGGCGCCCTTGCTGGCGTTGAGCATCCGATAGTGGATCGCGGCGTGATCGGCGGCGCGGGCGATCAGCCCGTCACATGCGTCGACCTCGCGGACCAGATGCCCCTTGCCGAGCCCGCCGATCGCCGGATTGCACGACATCGCGCCGATCTGCGCCCGATCGAAGCTCACCAGGCCGACGCGCGCACCCATCCGCGCCGCCGCGGCGGCGGCTTCGGTGCCGGCGTGGCCGCCGCCGACGACGAGGATGTCATGAAGCTGCATGCGGTGCATCTAATGCTTCGTTCCACGTGGAACAATCACTTGCCGACGCAGAAGCGTCCGAACAGCGCGTCGAGCATGTCCTCGGTCCCGGCGCGGCCGGTGACGCGGTCGAGCGCCAGCCGCGCCTGGCGCAGGGCCTCGGCGGCGAGCAGCAGGTCGCGCTGGTCCTGCGCCTCCCGCAGCGCCGCCAGCGCCTCCGCTATGGCCGCGCGGTGGCGGGCGTTGATCGCCACCTCGCCTTCGCGGGGCAGCAGAGCCTTGGCCCGCTCGGCGATCAAAGCGACCAGTGCGTCGAGGCCGCTGCCGGTGACGCTCGAGATCGCCACATCCGCCTCCGGCGGCGGCGGCGCGAGATCGGCCTTGGCGTGGACGAGGATGGCGCGTTTGGGGTCGGGACAGTCCTCCGGCGCGCCGAGCCAGAGAATGAGATCCGCGTCGCCGAGGCTCTGCCGGGCCCGTGCGACGCCGATCGTCTCGATCGCATCCGCGCTCTCGCGCAGTCCCGCCGTGTCGACGAGAAGGAACGGCGTGCCGCCGATCGCGGTCGGCGCCTCGACGAGATCGCGGGTGGTCCCCGCGATTTCCGAGGTGATCGCCGCCTCCCGCCCGGCCAAAATATTGAGCAAGCTGGATTTTCCTGCGTTCGGTGGCCCGGCGATGACGAGGCGGACGCCGTCGCGCAGCCGCTCCGCGGGCGGGCGGGCGAGCATCGCCTCGAGCTCGGCGGTGAAACCGGCAAGATCCTCCGCCCATCCCGCCGGCAGGTCCTCGCCCACCTCGCCCTCGTCGGAGAAATCGAGCGCCGCCTCGATCTGCGCCGCCAAGCCGAGCAGGCGCCGGCGCCACGCCTCGACCTGCCGGCCGAGCGCGCCGCCCGCCATGGCGAGCGCCGCGCGGCGCTGCCCCTCCGTCTCGGCGGCGAGCAGGTCGGCGAGGCCCTCCGCCTCGCTGAGGTCGATGCGGCCATTGTCGAAGGCGCGGCGGGTGAACTCGCCGGGCCGGGCCTCGCGCAGTCCCTCGATCTCCGCCAGCGCCTTCAGCACGCTGCGCACCACCGCCCGGCCGCCGTGAAGGTGCAGCTCCGCCAGATCCTCGCCGGTCGCGCTGTTCGGGCCGGGGAAGAGCAGCACCAGCGCCCGGTCGAGCAGCTCCCCGCCCGCCGGATGCCGCAGCGCCCGCAGCGCGGCCCGCCGCGGCTCCACGCCGCCCCCCGCCAGCGCCTCGAGCGCCGCGGCGGCGCGCGGTCCGCTGATCCTGACGATCGCGATGGCGGCGGGCGGGCTGCCGGAGGAGAGCGCGTAGATCGTGTCAGCCGTCACGCTTCTGGCCCATGCCCTCCATCATCGAGCGCCACATCGCCATGCCCGCCTCGCTCATCGGCGCCCAGCTCTTCATCATCTCGGCGACCGATTCCCCGCCGATGCCTTCCTCGGCCGCCTTCTTCATCCGCTCGACATAGGCTTCGTGGACGGGCGTGAGGTCCGGCAGGCCCATGAAGCGACGCGCTTCCTCCGGCGTGCAATCGACGTTCACCGTGATTTTCATCGGACTTCCCTCTCGCGCTGTTGCCGCCCGGCGGGGCACTATGTGTATAGAAACGCCGCCTGGGACAAGGAGAGACGCGCATGGGCAAGATCCGCATCGACACGATCGAAGGCGACGGCAGCTTCGACGCCTACATCGCCGAACCCGGCGGCGAGGCCAAAGCGGCCATCGTCGTCATCCAGGAAATATTCGGCGTCAACGAAGGCATACGCCGCAAGTGCGACCGCTGGGCGGAGGCCGGCTATCTCGCCATCGCGCCGGATCTGTTCTGGCGGCTCGAGCCGGGCGTCGAGCTCGACCCCGACGTCGAGCCCGAGTTCAAGCGCGCGCTCGATTTGATGGGCCGGTTCGACCAGGACCAGGGGATAAGTGACATCGAGGCCGCGATCCGCGCCGCACGGGCCCGGCTCGGCGAGGGCGGCAAGGTCGGCTGCGTCGGCTACTGCCTCGGCGGGCGGCTCGCCTACATGACGGCGGCGCGGACCGACGTCGATGCGAGCGTCGGCTATTATGCGGTCGGCCTCGACGGCCTGCTCCACGAGAAGAATGCCATCTCGAACCCCCTGATGCTCCACGTCGCCGGCGACGACGGCTTCGTGCCGCCGGAGGTCCAGAAGAAGATGCACGAGGGCCTGGACGACCATCCCCGCGTCACCCTCCACGATTATCCCGGCGAGGATCACGGCTTCGCGGCCGAGATGGGCAAGAGGCGCAGCGAGCAGGCGGCCCAGCAGGCGGACGCGCGCACCGCAGCGTTCTTTGCGGAGCATCTCCAGCTAATCGGGTGATTTCCTCTGTGGATAAAAATGTGGTTAAGCTGTGGGTGCGATGTGGGGACTGCCGCACGTATGACTCGGTTCGTCGTGCATGGGGGGCAACTCGTCGTGACAGCGAGTCGTTTCACCTGTAGATTGGTTGCACAGGGGAAGGGAGCAACAGCGCCATGTCACATGCCGTAGAGGTTGAAATTGAACGTAACTACGCAGCGTTCAAGGACATGCTACCGAAGCTTCTAAGCAACGCTGAAGGGCAGTATGCCCTTTTGCATAATCAGCAGCTTGAGGGCATATTTCCGACTCCTGGAGAAGCTGAAAGAGCTGGCTACGCTCAGTTCAAAAACCAACAGTATTCGATTCAGCTTGTCAGCGAGACGCCAGTCGATCTAGGCTTCTACTCGTATGCGCTTGCTCAAGGGTAGGATCGAGAACGGACGCATGCGGATTAAGGTCGGAATTCGACCCTTCCAGCCATACGAGTCCGTGAATGGTCTCTCATCTCCTATCGATCTTACCTACCATGAGTTTACCGCACTTGTGGACACCGGTGCGCTACGAACCTGTGTGACGGAGCGGGTCGTTCAGGCGCTCGCTCTCAAACGGAGGGGGCGTATCGAGATCTGGAACATCAAGCGTCCGGAGCAGCATTGGACATATCTCTTCCACGTAGGAATTTGGCCAGAGCCTCTGGAGCCAAATGAACCCGCGTCGATCTTCGGAATTGGATCAGAGGTCGAGGGCATCGATGTCGGTGACAACCGGTTCTTCGACGTGCTCCTTGGCATGGATATCATTTCGCAAGGCTCGCTCCACCTCAAGCTTGACGGGACGTTTGAGATCGCCTTCCCAGGCTAAATTCGAATCGCCCCAGATCCTGCGGTTGAGGCAAGAACACCATGTCTGACCCATATTCCTTTGTGCTGTGCGAGACCGGCGGGCCGGACGTGCTCGAGGCCGAGCTGATCGACCTGCCGTCGCCGGACGGCCAGCAGGTGCTGGTGCGGCACGAGGCGGTGGGGCTGAACTTCATCGACACCTATCACCGCTCCGGCCTCTACAAGCTGCCGCTCCCGTCGGGGCTCGGCTCCGAAGCCGCGGGAATCGTCGAGGCGGTAGGGGAGGGGGTCTCGGGCTTCCGCGAGGGCGACCGGGTCGGCTATTTCACCGGCCCGCTCGGCGCCTATGCCAGCCACCGGCTGATCGAGGCCGACCGGCTGGTGAAGCTCCCCGAGGGGATCGACCCCGAGACCGCGGCCGCCGCGATGCTCAAGGGCTGCACGGCCGAATATCTGATCGAGCGCTGCGCCAGGGTGGAGCCGGGGCAGGCGGTCCTGGTCCACGCCGCGGCGGGCGGGGTGGGATCGATCCTGGTCCAGTGGCTGAAGGCGATCGGCGCCCGAGTCATCGCCCATAGCGGCGACAGCAGGAAGGCGGCGGTGGCGCGCGAACTCGGCGCCTACGAGAGCCTGTGCTGCCCGCTCGAGGACCTTGCGGCCGAGGTGCGCGCGCTGACCGGCGGCAAGGGCGTGCCGGTGGTGCTCGACGGCGTCGGCGCGGCGAGCTGGGGCGCTTCGCTCGGCGCCGTGGCGCGGCGCGGCCTGATCGTCAGCTACGGCAATGCCTCGGGGCCGGTGCCGCCCTTCACCGCGCTCGACCTGCTCACCGCGGGCTCGGTCTTCGTCACCCGGCCGACGCTCGCCGATTATTGCCCGACGCCCGAGGAGATGCGCGCGTCCGCCGCGCGGCTGTTCGAGATGATCGGCAAGGGCGCGATCGACATCCGCATCGGCGCCCGCTTCCCGCTGCTCGAGGCCGCAGACGCCCACCGCGCGATCGAGAGCCGCGCCACGACGGGCTCGACCGTGCTGCTGCCCTGAGCCCGCCAGGCCCCGCTAACGGGCCCTGCGGCTCGCCCAGAGGAGCAGACGGACCATGGCGGCGCACTGGCCGCATTCGCGCTGGGAGAGGGGTTTCCTGAACATGGCGCCGGTCTAGCGGCGCCATGTTTCAGGATGAGGACGATCCGCTAGAGGAACAGCGTCTGCATGCCGACCTCGGGGTCGACGATGCCGTCGTAGATCATGTTGCCGGCGACCCAGAGGATGACGACGAGGCCGACCCACGCGATCCAGCGGTAGCGCTCGATATATTTGGCGAGGATGTTGGCCGCGACGCCCATCAGTGCGACCGACAGGATCAGGCCGACGATGAGGATGCCGGGATGGTCGCGCGCCGCGCCGGCCACGGCGAGGACGTTGTCGAGGCTCATCGAGACGTCGGCGACGGCAACCGCCCAGGCGGCGCCGGCGAAGCTCTTGGCCGATCGCAGCCCCGAATGCTCGTCGCCCTCGATCTCCGGCGAGCCGGCCGACTGGCCGCCGACATGATGCATCTCGCGATACATCTTCCAGCTCACCCACAGCAGCAGCAGGCCGCCGGCGAAGATCAGGCCGACGATCTGCATCAGCTGGGTGACGATGAGCGCGAAGAAGATGCGCAGCACCAGCGCGGCGACGATGCCGATGATGATCACCTTGCGGCGCTGGTCGGCGGGAAGGCCCGCCGCGAGCGCGCCGACGATGATCGCATTGTCGCCGGCCAGCATGATGTCGATCATCAGCACCTGGCCGAAGGCGGCGAGCGCCGCGGGCTCGGTGATGTTCGAGAAATCGTGGACGATCGCGTCCCAGATGCCGCCGACGGCACCGGCCGAGACCGTCAGGTAGGAGAGCATGTCGAGCATCGGGGGCGCTTTCGTTCGCTTACTGGTTCATCGAGGCGAAGAAGTCCTCGTTGGACTTGGCGTCCTTCATCTTGTCGAGCAGGAACTGCATCGCGTCGACGGTCCCCATCTGCATGAGGATCCGGCGCAGCACCCACATCTTGGAGAGCGTCGCCTGGTCGACCAGCAATTCCTCCTTGCGGGTGCCGGACTTGCCGACGTCGAGCGAGGGGAAGATGCGCTTGTCGGAGACCTTGCGGTCGAGCACGATCTCGGAATTGCCGGTGCCCTTGAACTCCTCGAAGATCACCTCGTCCATCTTGGATCCGGTGTCGATGAGAGCGGTGGCGATGATCGAGAGCGAGCCGCCTTCCTCGATGTTGCGCGCCGCGCCGAAGAAGCGCTTCGGGCGCTGCAGCGCATTGGCGTCGACGCCGCCGGTCAGCACCTTGCCCGAGCTCGGCACGACCGTGTTGTAGGCGCGCCCGAGGCGGGTGATCGAATCGAGCAGGATCACCACGTCCTTCTTGTGCTCGACGAGGCGCTTGGCCTTTTCGATCACCATCTCGGCGACCTGGACGTGGCGCTGCGCCGGCTCGTCGAAGGTGGAGGAGACGACCTCGCCCTTCACCGAGCGCTGCATGTCGGTCACTTCCTCCGGCCGCTCGTCGATCAGCAGCACGATCAGGAAGACTTCCGGATGGTTGTCGGTGATCGCCTTGGCGATGTTCTGGAGGAGCACGGTCTTGCCGGTGCGCGGCGGCGCGACGATCAAAGCGCGCTGGCCCTTCCCCTGCGGCGAGATGATGTCGATCACCCGCGCGGACTTGTCCTTCACCGTCGGATCGGAGCTGTCGAGCCGCAGCTTCTCGTCCGGATAGAGCGGCGTCAGATTGTCGAAATTGACGCGGTGGCGGACCGCCTCGGGATCGTCGAAGTTGATCTGGGTGACGCGCACGAGGCTGAAATAGCGCTCGCCGTCCTTGGGCCCGCGGATCTCGCCTTCCACCGTGTCGCCGGTGCGCAGGCCGAACTTCCGGACCTGGTTGGGCGAGACGTAGATGTCGTCTGGGCCGGCGAGATAGTTCGCCTCCGGCGAGCGCAGGAAGCCGAAGCCGTCGGGGAGGACCTCGATCGTCCCCATGCCCATGATCTCTTCGCCATTCTCGGCCTGGACCTTGAGGATGGAGAACATCAGCTCCTGCTTGCGCAGCGTCGAGGCGCCCTCGATGCCGAGCTCCTCGGCCATGGCGACGAGTTCGGCGGGGGGCTTAAGCTTCAGGTCTTTGAGATGCATGGGGGATCACTCGGGAAAGAATCTGGTCTGGCCGTCTCGCAACGCACGATGAGGAAATTTCGGCTGCAAAGCCCGCGCGGACGGCAGGCAAACGACTGTAGCGGCGTTAGGCTCCGGCCTTTTCCAAGTCAAGCAGGGGCACGATGAGTCCGTCATCCCGGCGCAGGCCGGGCTCCCGGGATGGGAAACCGCGGTGCATTTCACCCGACGAGACCCCGGCCTTCGCCGGGGTGACGCGAGCGTCAGAAGGGCTTCACGATCACCAGGATCACCACCAGCACCGTGACCAGCCCCGGCAGCTCGTTGGCGATGCGCAGCGCCTTGCCGCTCAGCGGCCGGTCGCCCCTGGCGAGCTTCCTGCCATAGCCGATCAGCCAGCCGTGATAGGCGGAGAGGAGGAGGACGAGGGCGAACTTGGCGTGGAACCAGCCCTCGGCCCATGCGCCGGTGGTCCAGGCGAGCGTCAGGCCGAGCAGCCAGACCATGATCATCGACGGCGTGATGATGATGTGGCGAAGCTTGCGCTCGCGGTCGATCCAGCGCGCCTCCTCGGCCGATCCCTTCGCCGCTTCCTGGTGGTAGACGTAGAAGCGCGGCAGCATGAACATGCCGGCGATCCAGAAGATCACGAAGATGACGTGGCCCGCCTTGATCCAGGCGTAGGTCATGCTGAGCGCCGTCGCGAGCCCATCGTTCACCGACGCACCAGCTGGATCAGTTGCTCGACGTGGCTGATCGGCGTGTCCGGCAAGATGCCATGCCCCAGGTTGAAGACGTGCGGTCGTTCCGCGAAGGCAGATAGGATGCGTTCCACCGCGCTTTCAAGCGCCGCGCCGCCGGCGATGAGCGCGAGCGGATCGAGATTGCCCTGCACCGGCAGGCCCGGCGGCAGCGCGGCCGCGGCCCAGGCCGGGTCCACCGTCTCGTCGATGCCGACCGCATCGATGCCGGTCTCCCGCGCATAGGCCGGCAGCTTGCCGCCGGCGCCTTTCGGAAAGCCGATCACCGGCACGTCCGGGTGACGCGCCTTCAGATCCGCGACGATCCGGGCAGTCGGCGCGATCACCCAGCGTTCGAACTGAGCGGGCGACAGGCTGCCCGACCAGCTGTCGAACAGCTGGACCGCCTCGACCCCGGCGCGGATCTGCCCGGAGAGATAATCGACGGTCATCGCGGCGACCGCCTCGATCATCGCGCCGAAGGCCTGCGGGTCACGATAGGCGAAGCGCCGCGCCTCCGCCTGCTCCCGGCTCCCTTGGCCCGCCACCATGTAGGTCGCGACGGTCCACGGGCTGCCCGCGAAGCCGAGAAAGGTCGTGGCCTCCGGGAGAGAGGCGGCGACTTTCTCCACAGTGCGGTAGACAGGCTCCAGACGCGCCGGAACCGGCTCCAGCGACTCGAACGGCGTGTCGGCCAGAGTCGGCGCGAGCCGCGGACCCTCGCCGGCGACGAATGTCAGGTCCTGGCCCAGCGCCCAGGGCACGATCAGGATGTCGGAGAACAGGATTGCCCCGTCGAAGCCGAAGCGGCGGATCGGCTGGAGGGTCACCTCCGCGGCCGCGTCGGACGCGCAGACGAGATCGAGGAAGCCGCCCTTCTCTGCCCGCAGCGCGCGATATTCGGGCAGGTAGCGCCCGGCTTGGCGCATCAGCCAAAGCGGTGGTTTTTCAGCCTTTTTCCCCTTGAGCACGCTGAGCAGGGGCTTGTCCGTCTGGGCCATCGAAAGGGGGGAGCTCCGCTCTCTTCCCTTATAAGATTCTTATAAGAGAGAGTCTGTTGAAGTTAGTAGAGGGGCGTAAGCCGGGGTTTATTGGCTCCACCCGATTTTGCCAACAGCTTGACTCCTGGAGCGCCGCGGGCGCCCGCGGATTCGCGCGGTTTATCCCCGCAATCCACACAGTTGGCTTGGGAACTTTTTTACCTTTGCGACTCTGTGGACGAAATCCGGATAGCGGTGAGAAACCGCGCGCTTGCAACGATCCCGAGGCTTAAGCTAGCGATTTCAACATGCTTATCCACAGGCGCTTTTGATGGGCGAACCGCTCCACCTCCACATGCTCTCCGATTCCACCGGGGAGACGCTGGAGGTGGTCGCCAAGGCGTGCCTCGCCCAGTTCGAGGAGGTCGAGGTGGTGCGCCATCTGTGGCCGATGGTGCGCTCCGAAGGCCATCTCGACCGCGTCCTCGACGATATCGGCCGCCGCCCCGGCCTCGTCCTCTATACGCTGGTGAACAGCAACATCCGCCGCGAACTCGAGCAGAAATGCCGGCGCCGCGGCATCCACGCCGTGTCCGCGCTCGATCCGGTCACCCACGCCCTCTCCGCCGTGCTCGGCCAGGAAGCGGCGGGGCGGCCCGGGCGGCAGCACGCGCTCGACGCCGCTTATTTCGCCCGCGTCGACGCGATCCAGTTCAGCATCGCCCATGACGACGGCGTCGGCGCCGAGAACTGGGAGGAGGCGGACATCGTGCTCGCCGGCGTGTCGCGCACGTCGAAGACGCCGACCTCCATCTATCTCGCCAATCGCGGTTACAAGACGGCGAACATCCCGCTGGTGCCGGAATCGCCGCCGCCGCCGAGCCTGTTCACGCTGCGCCATCCGCTCGTCGTCGGGCTCACCACCAATCCCGACCGGCTGATCCAGATTCGCCGCAACCGCCTGCTCTCGCTCAACCAGGCTCCGGAGACCGACTATGTCGACATGGAAGCGGTCAATGCCGAGCTCGCCTTCGCGCGGCGCATCTTCGCCGACAATGGCTGGCCGGTGATCGACGTCACCCGCCGCTCGATCGAGGAAACGGCCTACGCAATCGTCAAGCTCTGCAACGAGCGGCTCGACGCGGCGGCGGGCGCCGAATGAGGCTGCTGCTCGCCTCGAAGAGCGCGGCGCGGCGGGCGATGCTGGAGGCGGCCGCCGTCCCGTTCGAGACGGTGGAGGCGGAGCTCGACGAGGAAGCGGCGAAGCGCGGCCTCACCGCCGCCGGCTTCGATCCGCGCGGCATTTCCGAGGAGCTGGCGCAGCTCAAGGCGCTGGGGGTGAAGGCGGGGCCGGGGGATTTGGTGCTCGGCTCCGACCAGACGCTGGAGCTGGACGATGGCACGATGCTGAGCAAGCCGGGCTCGCGCGAGGAGGCCCGCGCCCAGCTTCTCGCCCTCTCCGGGCGCACCCATTTCCTCCATGCCTCCGCGGTGATCGCCGAGGGCGGCGAGGCGGTGTGGTGGCACAGCGACGCCGTCACGCTCACCATGCGGCGCTTCAGCCCGGATTTCCTCGAAGCCTATCTCGACCGGGAATATGAACGGATCCGCTGGAGCGTCGGCGGCTACCGGATCGAGGGGCCGGGGGTGCAATTGTTCGAGCGGATCGAGGGCAACCATTTCTCGATCCTCGGCATGCCGCTCCTCCCCCTGCTCGGCTATCTGCGCGAGCGGGGCGTGATCGCCCGCTGATGGACCGCCCGCGCATCCTGGGCCTGACCGGCTCGATCGGCATGGGCAAGACCACGGTGGCGCAGATGTTCGCCGAGGAAGGCGTGCCGGTGTTCGACGCCGACGCCGCCGTTCACCGTCTGCAGGGGCCGGACGGGGCGCTGGTCGACGAGATCGAGGCGCATTTCCCCGGCACCACCGGGCCGCAAGGGGTGAATCGCGGCACCTTGGCCGAACGGGTGCTCGGGGCGCCCGAGCAATTGCAGCGGCTGGAATCGCTGATTCACCCGGCGGTGGCGCGCGAGCGGGCGCGCTTCCTCGAGGAGAATCGCGCCGCGCCGCTGGTGGTGCTCGATATCCCGCTGCTGTTCGAAAAAGGCGGTTGGCGCGAAGTGGACGCGATCGCAGTCGTCTCCGCGCCGGCGGACGTGCAGCGCGCCCGCGTGCTCGCCCGGCCCGGCATGAGCGAGGAGAAGTTCCGGCGCATCCTCGGCCACCAGATTCCCGATGCCGAGAAACGCGCGCGCGCGGATTTCGTCATCGACACCGGCTGTCCGATCGAGCGGACGCGCGACTCCGTTCGCCGCATCGTCGCTTGTCTCTCCGCCCCCTCCGATTCATAAGTCGGCCATGCGGGAAATCGTCTTCGACACGGAAACCACGGGACTCAGCCCGCTCGCCGGCGACCGGATGGTCGAGATCGGCTGCGTCGAGCTGGTGAACCGCGTCGAGACCGGCCGCACCTTCCACGCCTACTTCAATCCGGACCGGTCGATGCCGGCCGGCGCCGAAGCGGTTCACGGCCTGTCCGACGTCTTCCTCGCCGACAAGCCGCGTTTCCACGAGGTGGCGGAGGATCTGCTCCAATTCCTCGGCGATTGTCCGCTGGTGGCGCACAATGCGAGCTTCGACTTCGGATTCCTGAACCACGAACTCAACAATTGCGGCCGGCCCCTGGTCTGCATGACCCGGATGGTCGACACGCTGGTGCTCGCGCGCACCAAGCATCCCGGCGCCAAGCACAGCCTCGATGCGCTCTGCACCCGCTTCGGCGTCGACCGCACGGTCCGCGTCAAGCACGGCGCGCTGATCGACGCCCAACTCCTCGCCCAATGCTATGTCGAGCTGACCGGCGGGCGCCAGATCGGCCTGTCGCTCACCGAGATCGTCGCTGAGACGATCGAGGATGCGGCGCCCGCGCCCGTCGGGCCCGACATCCTCACCGCCGAGATCCGCCCGCCCCGCGCCCACGCGCCGAGCGCGGAGGAACTGGCGGCGCATGCGAAGTTCCTCGCCACCATCTCCGACCCGATCTGGAACCGGCTCGACGCCCGTCAGTGACCGCGCGGCGACGGTGCAGTTGACGGGGAGGCGGCACGAGGCCTAATCCGCCCCCGATTTACCGCTCCCAAGCCCATCTGGAGAAGCGCATGGACATCCGGGTTTCCGGTCACCAGGTCGAAACCGGCGAGGCCCTGCGCGGCCGCGTCGCCGATCGGCTGAACGCGATCGCCGACAAATATTTCTCCCGCGCCATCTCGGCGCAGGTCACCTTCGGCAAGGGGCCGCACGATCACGGCTTCACCTGCGAGATCGTCT
Organism: Allosphingosinicella sp.; assembly: GCA_046289665.1. GTDB lineage: Bacteria > Pseudomonadota > Alphaproteobacteria > Sphingomonadales > Sphingomonadaceae > Allosphingosinicella. The sequence continues at coordinate 11,627 of JBKBVA010000003.1, read as the reverse complement.
GCTACGTGCCGCAAGGGGTGGTGTTGAAGGCCACCGACCGCGCCTCCCAGGCCCCGGCCGCCTTCGACGGTGCCGCCGAAAAGATCGAGAAGCAGCTGCGCCGCTACACGAGGCGCCTCAAGGACCGCCATGCGGCTGGTCCCGCGCGCGAGCTCGAGGCGATCGCGCTGGACGATGCCGATTACCGCGTCTTCCAGGTCGACGAGGCCGAGGAGGAGCCGGCCGGCGACAGCCCGGCGGTGATCGCCGAGACCCGAGTCGACATTCCCGATGCGAGCGTCTCCGACGCGGTGATGATGCTCGATCTGCGCAACACCAACGCGCTTCTCTTCCGCAACAGCGGCACCGGCACCTTCAACATGGTCTACCGGCGCGGCGACGGCACGATCGGCTGGGTGGAGCCGAAACGCGGCTGACGACTCGCGGCGGACGTTTCTCGCCCGCCAGTCTTTTCGCTTTTGAGGAGGGGGCACGGGGGCGCCCCCACGGTGGTTTATGAACGATCTTTCCGACATCCTCGCCGACGACTGCGTCGATGAAGAGCTGCATGTCGCCAACAAGAAGGGGCTGTTCCAGCTCCTCGCCGCCGCATCGGCGCGCAAGACCGGCGTCAGCGCCAAGGCGATCGCCGCGTCGCTCACCGAGCGCGAGAAGCTCGGCTCGACGGGATTCGGCGGCGGCGTCGCCATCCCGCACGGCAAGATCGAGGGTCTGGACCACGTCTTCGGCTATTTCGCGCGGCTGGAAACGCCGATCGACTTCCAGTCGGTCGACGACCTTCCGGTCGACCTCGTCTTCATGATCCTGTCGCCGCCCGATGCCGGCGCCGACCATCTGAAGGCGCTGGCGCGGGTCAGCCGGCTGCTGCGGGATCGGGACATCGTCGCGAAATTGCGCGGCGCGCGCTCGCGCGATGCGCTCTTCGCCCTGCTCGCCGGCGTCGAAAGCCTGCATGCCGCCTGAGCGCGAAGGCGGCGCGGCGGCGCACTATCGGGCGCTCGAATCGCTCTATCGCCACGCGCCGATCAACCGCCTGTTCGATTCGCGGCTTGAGATCGTGGAGGAGGGCTTCGCCCGCATCCGCTTCGAGGTCGCCGAGGGCCTGTTCCACGCCGCCGGCGCGGCGCACGGCACCGTCTATTTCAAGATGATGGACGATGCCGCCTTCTACGCCTGCAACAGCCTGGTGAGCGACCGCTTCCTCCTTACCACCGCCTTCAACCTGCTCTTCACCCGCCCGCTCAAGGCCGGTCCCGCCGTCGCCGAGGGGCGCTGGGCGAGCGGACGGCGCCGCGTCTATGTCGGCGAGGCGCGGCTGATCGATTCGTCGGGCGAGGAAGCCGCGCGCGGCACCGGCACCTTCATGCGCTCGCACATACCCCTGTCCGGCCTCCCCGGCTACGCCGCCGGGTGATGGAGGCGCGGCTCGCCACCTCGGTCCTCGCCGGCGGCCTGATCCGCAGGGCCGAGGCCGAGGGCGGCAACGGCGCGGTGCTGGCGAAGGGGGACGCGACGGCCGGCGCCCTCCTCGTCATCCTCACCGAACGTGGCGCCGATCCGCGGGTGCTGGAGCGGGTGCTGCAGCCCGACGGGCGCTACGCCTGGCGCGAGGCTGCGGTGAGTCGAGAGGCCGGTTCCGCGGAAATCGGGGAGTTCATCGCCCGGACGAGGCGTTTCGACCCGGATTTGTGGGTCATCGAACTGGATATCCCGTCTGCAGAACGATTCGCCGCTGCAATGAACGATCTCGATTGACGTGCTGCACCGCACAACGTAGCCGCCGCTCATCATTTTGATCCGAGAGCGGGGGGCCGTCCCGACCCGGGGTATTGGGGAGGTGGGCGGCCACGCGAGACGGAGGGCAGATCCGGGATGCATGTTGTGTTCGCATCCGGCGTTTGACGAGCCCGCCGCACTGATTTGAGCCACAATTGATTTCCAAATTGCGCGCCGCCGGCTTTGCCGCGGCCTCTCTGGTTGCCGCCTTCGGCACCTTCTACGCCGGCCCCTCCCGCGCCTGGGAGATGAACGTAACCCCGGTCACCTCTTCCTATCTGGATCATGCCGCGGCTCTGCTCGACGGCGGTGATCTCTCCGTCGACACGGCGACCGAAGCCGCGATCTCCGCGCCGCCGACCGCGCTCGACCATGCGGCGGTTCCCGCGCTGGCCGAGCCCGAGCCCGCAGCCGAGCCGGCCCCGCCGGCAAAGCGCACGCTCGCCGAGCTGGTCGCCGAATATTCCACAGCCACGACCGAGGATTCGGAGCATGAGTGCCTCGCCGGCGCCGTCTATTTCGAATCGAAGGGCGAATCGCTCAAGGGCCAGCTCAGCGTCGCAGAGGTCGTGCTGAACCGCGCCCGCTCGGGCCGCTTCCCGTCGACCATCTGCGGCGTCGTCAAGCAGCGCCACCAATTCTCGTTCATCCGCGGCGGCCGCTTCCCGCCGATCCCGCGCGCTACGGCGGCGTGGCGCAAGGCGGTGGCGATCGCCACCATCGCGCGCGAGGAGCTCGCCGACGGACCGGCGCAGGACGCGCTGTTCTTCCACGCCACCTACGTCTCGCCGAAATGGCGCGGGCTGAAGCGGGTGGCGACGGTCGGAAACCACATCTTCTACCGCTGAGGATTCGGGTGGAAGGCGCCCCGCGCGTGCGGGAGCCTTCCACCCGTTCCCTTTTCATTCTATCCTCGCCACCATGGCGAGTCTATTGAGTCCCTCCGGCGAGCCCTGCTTCGCCGACGCCCCCCTCGTCGCGCAGGACGTCGCGCGCGGGGTGACGCGGCTGTTCTTCCACCAGGACATCTTCGCGATGTGCGAGGTGCCGCTGCCCAACGGGCGGCGCGCCGACATGGTCGGGATCGATTCGGCCGGGCTCATCACCATCGTCGAGATCAAGGTGTCGCGCGCCGACCTGATGGGCGACGGCAAGTGGCCGGACTATCTCGATTATTGCGACCGCTTCTTCTGGGCGGTGCCCGCCGGATTCGACCTGACGCCGTTCGGGGAGGAGGGCTTCCGCCCCGCCTGCTGCGGCCTCATGGTTGCCGACCGCTACGAGGCGGCGGTGATCCGCGAGGCGCCGCTGCGCAAGCTCGCCGCCGCGCGGCGCAAGGCGGAGACGCTGCGATTCGCCCGCCGCGCGGCAAGGCGGCTGGCGGGAGACCTCGATCCGGGTCTCGCCGGCTTCGTCTAAAGGCTTGGTCTAGAGCTTGGGACCGGCGACGGCCCGCGCCTTGGCGGGCGGCGCCTCGAGCAGGCGGAGCACCGCCGCGGCCCGGGCGTCGCGCTTGGCGTAGTCCAGCGCGGAAAGGCCGGCGACATTGTCGGTCCGGTTGCGGTCGGCGCCGCGGGCGAGCAGCAGCCGCACCATCCCCACGTCGCGGCGCTGGACGGCGAGGATCAAAGGCGTCTCGCCGCGGCCGTTGGCGAGATCGACGCCGGCGCCCTGCGACAGCAGCAGCTGGGCGCCTTCGGTCCAGCCGAGCTGCGATGCGAGGGTAAGCGGCGTCTCGCCCTGGTTGTTCTGCGCGTCGACCCGCGCGCCCTTGCCGATCAGGAAGGACAGCCAGGTGAGATCCCGGTCGCGGGTGACGATGTGCACGGCCCGGTCGCCGGTGGTCCGCTCGGACACGTTGACGACGGTCGAGCCGGGCTGGGTGACGAGGTTGGTGACCTTGTCGCCGTCCCGATCCTTCACCGCCTTGAGGAAGGTGTAGCCGTCCGAATAATTCTGGGCCGCCGCGGGCGCGGCCACCAGCATCGTTGCCGCGATCACCGCCGCGGCCGGAGCGAACTTCATGCGCACTGCCTCTTTCCCCGTCACTCTCGACTTGATCGGGACCCTATAGCAAAGCAAGGCTGCCTTAGCCATGAACGAAACCGCCAAGCCCCGCTTTTTGCTGCTGCTTTCCCTCCTGCTCGGGCTGCTCGCGGCCGCCTGCTCCCCCGCCGCGGCGCCGCCGCTCGAGGGCGCGAAGATGGGCGGGCCCTTCACCCTCACGGCCGAAGACGGACGCACGGTGACCGAGAAGGATTTCGCCGGCCGCTACCGGATCGTCTATTTCGGCTTCACCCATTGCCCCGACATCTGCCCGACCGACCTCGCGACGATCGGCCAGGCGCTGCGCCTGTTCGAGGAGGAGCATCCCAAGCGCGCCGAAAAGGTGCAGCCGCTCTTCGTCACCGTCGATCCCGAGCGCGACACGCCCGAGCAGATGGCGCGCTACACCTCCTCCTTCCATCCCCGCATCCTCGGCCTCACCGGCACGCCGGAGCAGATCGCCGACGCGGCGAAGAAGCACGGCATCTATTATGCGAAGGGCGAGGCGCAGCCCGGCGGCGGCTATCCGGTCGATCACACGCGGGTGGTGGTGCTCTACGGGACCGAGGGCGAGCCGATCGCGCTCCTCCCCTACGAACAGGGCGCCGAGGCAGTGGCCGCGGAGCTCGCGCGATGGGTGCGCTGAACTTCTGGGAACAGCCGCTCGAGACGCTCGACCGCGCGCAGTGGGAGGCTTTGTGCGACGGCTGCGGCAAATGCTGCCTGCACAAGATCGAGGATGCCGATACGGGCGAGGTCCACGCGACGAACGTCGCCTGCAAGTTGCTCGATCTCCACGCGGCGCGCTGCAGCAACTATCGCAGCCGCTTCGCCTTCGTGCCGGATTGCATCCGCCTCACCGCCGGCAAGATCGACGGGCTGGAATGGCTGCCCTCGACCTGCGCCTATCGTCTGCGCGCCGCCGGCGTGGACCTGCCGGAATGGCATTATCTGATCTGCGGCGACCGCGAGGCGGTGCACGCCGCCGGCATGTCGGTGCGCGGCTGGACCGTCTCCGAGACCGAGGCGGGCGATCTCGAGCATCATATGATCGACCGTGAGCTCTGAGCTGCGCTTCGGCGCGGACGGCGGCGTCCCGCTCCGGCTGGTCGAATCGCCCCGCGCCCGCACCCTGCGCCTCCGCGTCGACCAGCGCACCGGCGAAGTCCTTCTCACCGTCCCGCGCCGCGTCTCGCGCAGGCGCGCGCTCGCCTGGGCGGCCGGACACCGCGACTGGGTGGAGGCGCAGCTCGCCCGCGTCGCTCCGGCCGGGCGGCTCGGCCCCGGCGCCCTGGTGCCGCTCTACGACGTCCCGCGCCGCATCGACTGGGCGCCGGCTCATTCGCGCATCCCGCGCGTCGAGGCGGACCGGCTGCTGGTCGGCGGGCCGGAGGAAACCCTCGAGCCCCGCCTGCTGCGCTGGCTGAAGCGGCACGCCGCCGACATCCTGGCCGCCGAGACGCGCGAATTCGCGCTGAAGGCCGGCGTCACCGTCTCCCGCGTCGGCGTCGGCGACCCGGTCTCGCGCTGGGGGAGCTGCTCGTCGTCGGGCGGGATACGCTACAGCTGGCGGCTGATCCTCGCGCCGGACTGGGTGCGCCGCGCCACCGTCGCCCACGAGGTCGCGCACCGGGTCCACATGAACCACGGGCCGGATTTCCACGCCCTCGTCGCCCGCCTGCTCGGCGCGGATCCGAAGCCGGCGCGCGAATGGCTGCGCGCCCAGGGGCCGTCACTGCATCGAATCGCCGCCCGCGGGTGAGCTGCGCTGGCCGGGGAGCGGCGGCAGCCGCTCCTGCTTGCGCTGTGCCGGCGGCGGCTCGCGGCGGGGCTCGCGCTGAACCGGCTCGCGCCGCGCCGGCTCCCGGCCGATCGCCCGGTCGAGCCATTCCTTGTCGAGCCGCTCGGGCTCATCGCCCGGCTGCGGGTCGCGGCGCGCCGGCTCGGAGCCCGGCACCGGCACCGGCAGCGGCTCGACCGGCTGGATCGGATTCCCATCGGCATCGACCAGCGGACCCTGGTCTGGCGCCTCGAACCACACTTCCTGATCGGGCTCCACGACCCAGTCGGGCGCCTCCACCTCGATCTCGAACTTCTCGGCCGGGCGGTTGGCGACGGCCTTGGACATGAAGTCCTGGAAGGCACGGGCCGGCGCGGTGCCGCCCTGCAGCCCGCCCACCGCCTTGTTGTCGTCGCGGCCCATCCAGATGCCGGTGGTGAGCCCGCTCGAAAAGCCGAGGAACCAGCCGTCCTTGTTGGAGCTGGTCGTGCCGGTCTTGCCCGCCACCGGCCGGCCGATCTGCGCGGCGCGGCCGGTCCCCGTCATCACCGCCGCCTGGAGGAGGTCGGTCATCTCGGCCGCCACCCAGGGATTGACCAGTACGCGCGAGCTGTCGGGTTGGTGCTCGTAGAGCAATTGCCCCTCGGCGGTGGTCACCCGGCGGATGCCGTAGGGCACCACCGCCACGCCCTTCGCGGCCACCGAGGCGAAGGCGCGGGTCATGTCGAGCAGCCGCACTTCCGAGGCGCCGAGCGTGATCGAGGGGTGGGCGTTGAGCGGCGTGGTGATGCCGAAGCGCTGGGCCATGTCGGCGACGGTGCGGAAGCCCACTTCCTGCCCGAGCCGCGCCGAGACGGTGTTGATCGACTGGGCGAAGGCCTGGCGCACGGTGACGTCGCCGGCAAAGCCGCGATTGTTGTTGCGCGGGCTCCAGCCGTTGATGGTGAGCGGCGCGTCCGGGATCATGTCGTCCGGCCGGTAGCCCGCCTCGAGCGCAGCGAGATAGACGAACAGCTTGAACGAGGAGCCCGGCTGCCGGTTGGCCTGCGTCGCCCGGTTGTAGAGCGATTCGACATAGTCGCGCCCGCCGATCATCGCCCGCACCGCGCCGTCGCGGTCGAGCGCCACCAGCGCCCCCTGCGCGCCGCGGGGCGTGTGGGCGTTGATCACCTGGTCGCCGAGGCGCTGCATGTTCGGATCGAGCGTCGTCCAGACCTCGATCGGCTCGACCGATTCGTCGATCAGCGTGTCGAGCTGGGGCAGCACCCAGTCGGTGAAATAGCGCACGCTGTTCTGCTTGGGCGTGGGGATCAGGCGCACCTCGGCGGGCCGCGCCTGCGCCGCCTGTCCGGGCGTGATGTCGCCATTCTCGACCATCAGCCGCAGCACGACGCTTGCGCGGTCGCGCGCCGCCTCGGCGTCGGCGGTGGGCGAGTAATTGGACGGCGCCTTGACGAGGCCGGCGATGATCGCCGCCTCGGAGATGGTCAGCGTCTCGGCGGAATGGCCGAAGAAGCGGCGGGAGGCGGCGTCGATGCCGTAGGCGCCGCCGCCGAAATAGACGCGGTTGAGATAGAGTTCGAGGATCTGGTCCTTGGAGAAGCGTCGCTCGATCGCCAGCGCCAGCACCGCCTCGCGCAATTTGCGGCCGAAGGTGCGGGTGTTGGTGAGGAAGATGTTGCGGGCGAGCTGCTGGGTGATGGTCGATCCGCCCTCGCGCCATCGCCCGCTCTGCGCGCGGACCTTGACGGCGCGGGCGAGGCCGATCGGATCGACGCCGATATGGCTGCGGAAGCGCTTGTCCTCCACCGCCACCATCGCGTCCTTCATGATGTCCGGTATCTCGTCGTAGCGCAGCCATTCGCCGAAGCTCGGCCCGAGCGAGACGAGCACGGAGCCGTCGGCGGCGCGCACGCGGATCATCTGGCCGAGATCGTCGCGCTTGATCAGCTCCTGGTAGCTCGGCAGCGAGCTCATCGCCACGCCCACCGCGACGGCGAGCGCGATCAGGCCCAGGACGGCCCCGTAAATCGCGATCTTGAGGGAGAGGATCAGGCCGCGCTTGAGCGGCGTGCGGGGAGAAGCGTCACTGGCCATGGCCGGCCAAGGTAGGGGGAGACGGGACCCGCCACAAGCCGGACCGCTCCGCCGCCCCCGGCGCTAGCCGCGCGGCTTGAAGTCGAGCGCGGCGCTGTTGACGCAGTAGCGCAGGCCGGTCGGTCCCGGTCCGTCGGGGAAGACGTGGCCGAGATGCCCGTCGCAGCGCGCGCAGCGCACCTCGACCCGGCGCATGCCGTGGCTGGTGTCGGGATGCTCGACGATCGCCGGGCCGGCCGGCGCGGTGAAGCTCGGCCAGCCGCTGCCGCTGTCATATTTGGTGGCGCTGTCGAACAGCAATTCGCCGCAGCCCGCGCAGCGATATTCGCCGGGATCCTTGTTGTCGACGTAGCGGCCGGTAAAGGCCCGCTCGGTCCCGGCCTCGCGCAGCACATGATATTGCTCGTCGCTGAGCCGCTTGCGCCACTCCGCGTCCGACAGCGTGCTTCGATCCTCGTCAGCCATGGGTCCCACCTTCGTTAACGGTCCGTCCGGCGGACCAACGAGCGCCTGCGCGTCCGGGTTTCGCCGCCGATGAAAGGGATTACTCGCCCGGAGCATGGGGGAAATGGTGCGGTCGAGAAGACTCGAACTTCCACGGCCTTTCGGCCACAGCGACCTCAACGCTGCGCGTCTACCAGTTCCGCCACGACCGCACGTGATTTCCCGCCGGACCTCGCGGTCCGGCATTGAAGCTGATCCGAAAAGCGCGGGGCTTTTTCGGGAGAAGCTCCCTGGCAGGCGCGCCCTCTAGCAAAGGCCCTCGGGCCGCGCAATGGCGCAATCGCCTGTCCCGCCGCGCCTCAATAGAGGAACATCGGCATGCCTTCGACGCGCATCAGCTTCGCCCGGTAGCTGCTGCGGTCGTAGAGGCCCGACACGTCGACCGACTTGGTCCCCTTGAGCAGGGTGTCGGCGGGGACGTGCGAATAATTGCCGTCTGTCAGCGTCACCATCCGGCCCTTCTCGCCGCGCTGGAGCAACTGGATGGCGAGGCCACCGAAGGCGAGGCCGACCATCCGGTCCATCGCGTCCGGCTCGCCCGCGCGCATCAGATAGGCGAGCTCCTGCACGACCGTGCCGCTGCCCAGCCGGGCGTGGATCTGGCGCGCGAGGCGCTGGCCGACGCCGAGCTCGATCCGCTGGCTGGCCGATTTCGAGCGCTCGACGTCGCCGTTGCCGTCCTCCTCGCCCTTGATCCGCGCGCCTTCGGAAATGACGCACATCGCATAATCGGCGGGGTTGGACGCCTTGTCCTCGGCGAGGAGGGGCAGGAGCACGTCGAGATCGGCCGGCGCCTCGGCGATGACGGTGCGGTCGACCTGGGCGAGGAAGCCGGAGAGCAGAGCGGTCTCGCCGCTCCTGCGCCCGAACAATTCGATCACGCCGATCCGCTCGTGGCTCTCGACGGTGGTGCGCAGCGCGTTGATCGCCTCGACCGAGCGGCTGACCGCGGTCGAGAAGCCGATGCAATAATCGGTGCCGTAGACATCGTTGTCCATCGTCTTGGGAACCGAGATGACCGGGAAACCCTGTTCGGCGAGGTGGGCGGAGAAGCGCAGCGTGCCGTCGCCGCCCAGCGTCACCATCGCATCGATGCCGAGCGTGTCGAGGACGTGGAGCACCTGTCCGGTCCTGTCGCCGCCTTTGATGGTGCGCGGGTCGGTGCGCGAGGTGTGGAGGATGGTGCCGCCCATCCGGTCGATGCCGCGTACGCCTTCGCGGCTCAGCGGCACCGTGCCGGCGGCGACGCTCGCCGGATCGGACGGGTCGATGTCGAGGAAGCCCTGCCAGCCGCGGCGGAAGCCCACCGTCTCCCAGCCGAGATCGTCGGCGGACAGGGTGACGGAGCGGATGCAGGCGTTGAGGCCGGGCACGTCGCCGCCGCCGGTCAATATGCCGATCCGCATGCTTCCTCCCGGTTACCGGCGCGCGGCGAGGGTGACGTTCACCTTGCGCGCGCTGCGCGGCGTGCCGACCTCGCCGCTGTTGAAGGTTACGCTCTGGCCCGGCGGCAGTTCCGGCACCGGCGGGGAGATCGGCCAGCGATAGACGGCGCGACCCTGCGCGTCGCGCAATTCGCCCTGCAGCTGGGGGACCGGCTGCGGCTCGTCGCTCGTGTTGACGATCCGGCCGGTGACGGTGAGCATGTCGTTGCCGCTCGCCATCGCGCGGCGCTCGCTCGATACGTCCTCGATCCGCAGCGGGCTCTCCGCCCCGCCCCGATCGCCGACCGCGAAGCGGCCGCCGAAATCGGGGAGGCCGAACCAGGAGATCGCCGCGGTCGCGGCCAGCATCGCCACCGCCGCGGCGATCGCGAGCAGCGTCCACATCTTCGCCGGATTGCGCCGCGGCTTGAACGGCGGCTGGTGGGCGAAGGCGTCATATTCTTCCGGCGCATCCTCGGGCTCGGGGCCGATCGCCTCGGCGGCCGGGCGGCCCGGCGCCGGGGGAACGTCGCGCACGCTCTGCTCGGGCTCGCGCCGGGGGGCATGGGCCGGGGCGGCGGCGCGCGGCGGCGGCGGGGCCTCCGCCTCGCCGGTGCCGAGATCGAGCGGCGGCGGGACCTGGTGCCAGCTGTGGCGGCACGAGGCGCATCGCACCTGGCGTCCGGCCGGCCCGATCGCGCTGTCGGGGACCACGTAGCGGGTCTTGCAGGCGGGACAGCTCAGGATCATCTTTGTGGATACGCCCCCGCACTGGTGTCAGCGCGCGAATCCAAGCACATGTCGGCGGCGGCATGCAAGCAAATGCGCGCCTTATGATGGTTTACGCGCCGCCCCGCGCCATGCCATTGGTCGCCCGGGGCAGGCACTGGAGCGGAGGCGGGTCTGAACGCTGGCGGCACGATCGTGCAGTTCGACAATGTGGGTCTGCGCTACGGCACGGGCGCCGAGACGCTGTCGGACCTCAGCTTCTCGCTGCGGGAGGGGGGATTCTACTTCCTCACCGGGCCTTCGGGCGCGGGCAAGACCTCGCTGCTCAAGCTGCTCTACCTCGCCCAGCGCCCGAGCCGCGGCCTCATCAAGTTGTTCGGCGAGGACATCGTGACGATGCCGCGGAAGCGGCTGCCCGGCTTCCGGCGGCGGATCGGCGTCGTCTTCCAGGATTTCCGCCTCGTCCCCCACCTGTCCGCCTTCGACAATGTCGCGCTGCCGCTGCGCGTCGCGGGCGTCGAGGAGCGCGACCTCGAGACGCCGGTCAAGGAGATGCTCGCTTGGGTCGGCCTCGGCCACCGCGCCAGCGCCCGCCCCGCCACCCTGTCCGGCGGCGAGCAGCAGCGCGTCGCCATCGCCCGCGCCGTCATCGCGCGCCCCGAACTGCTCGTCGCCGACGAGCCGACCGGCAACGTCGATCCGGAAATGGCCAAGCGCCTGCTTCACCTGTTCGACAGTTTGAACAAGCTCGGCACCACGATCGTCGTCGCCACCCACGATCTCCACCTCATCTCCTCGATCGCCCGGGCCGAGATGCTGCGGCTCGACCGCGGCACCATCCTCGATCCCACCGGGGCGCTGCGCCATCCGCCGCGGGCGGCCGGCGAATGAGGGGGGGCAAGCGCAGGTTCGGCGCCGCCGACCGGCGGCTGCTGCCGGAAGGGCGGATCGCCGGGCCGATGCCCTGGGTGATCGCGATCATGATCTTCCTGACCGTGCTCGCCGCCGCCGCCGGCCTCGGCCTCGGCACCGCCGCCGCCAGCCTCGACGCCAGCATCGGCACCCGCATCACGGTGCAGGTGGTCGAGCCCAATCCGGACCGGCGCGAGTCCGAAGCGCGCGCCGCGGTGGCGGCGCTGGAGGCGATGCCGGGGGTGGAGAGCGTCCGCCGCATCGGCGAGGCGGAGATGAACGCGCTGCTCGAGCCATGGCTCGGCGCCGGCGGCGCGGAGAGCGAGCTGCCGGTTCCGGCGATGATCGACGCGGACCTG
>JBKBVA010000039.1:0-13251 GCA_046289665.1 Allosphingosinicella sp. | reverse complement strand
GGTCTTCTCCATGAACTCGTCGAGAGGCATGGCCGTCGCCGTGCCCCAAACGAGGTTGTTGTAGAAGCCGATAAGCGCGCGGCGCGCCCAGGGACTTTCGAGGTTGTCCTCCGCGCGGAACAGGCCATTGCCGGCGGTGCGCCGCTCGCCGCTGGTCCGCGCCGCGACATAGGCCTGCACCGCCGGCGGCGAGGCCGAGCCCCAGGCGCCGTAGACGGCGCGGCCCAGCACGAAGATCAGGAAGACGGTGAGCGGCGCGAGCAGGCCGCGCAGCCCCGCCGCGAGCACCCCGCCGCAGACCAGCATCGAGACGATGAAGCCGTAGAGGCCGAGCCGCATCAGCGCGCGGCGGCCGCGATGGTCGGCGCGGCGCGCCCAATAAGGCGCCGTCACCACCCAGATCACCGCCGAGAGCGAGAAAGCGATCGCGACCCACAGATCGGCGACGCCCAGCTCGCGGCCGATCGACGGCATCAGCGACTGCATCGCCGTATTGCCCGAAGCGGCGACCAGCATCACCGCGAACAGCAGCGCGAATCGCTCTTTCGGCAGGGCGGAAGCGGCAGCGGTCATGGGAGAAGGTCCCGAAAATGTCGCGGCCCGTCCCGAAAATGGCGGATTCGGGCGCGGCAGGTGACCCGCCCTTGCCATTGCCGCGTTGATTTGCCAACGCTCCTTCCCTTTCAGGCATTCAAGAGACCGGCATGACCCTTTCAGGCGAACAGGCACAAAGAGCGCGCAGCTATGCGCGCCGCGGCAATGCGGGCGGGCCGCTGTGGCTCTTCCTGAAGGGCTTCATCAAGCATCCGGTGATGGTCGGATCGGTGATCCCGTCCTCGAAGATGCTGATCGACAAGATGCTCGAGCCGGTCGACTGGTCCAGCTGCAAGTTGTTCGTCGAATACGGGCCCGGAGTCGGCACCTTCACGCAGCACATCCTCGACCGGATGGCGCCCGACGCGATCCTGCTGACCATCGACACCAACGAGGATTTCACCCGCTATCTCAACGCCAAGATCCGCGACTCGCGGCTGCGCGCGGTCACCGGATCGGCCGCCGACGTGCGGGAGATCATGGCGAATTTCGGGTTCGAGGAAGCGGACTACATCCTCTCGGGCCTTCCCTTCTCGACCCTCCCCCCGGGTGTCGGCGACGCCATCGCGGAGGAGACCGCGGCGGCGATCCGGCCGGGCGGGGCCTTCCTCGTCTACCAATTCTCGCCGAAGGTGCGCGACTTCATCGCGCCGCATTTCGAGCGGATCGACCGCGGCTTCGAGTGGGTGAACATCCCGCCGGCGACCCTGTTCTGGGCCTGGAAGGACTGACGCCTCACTCCGATCCGGGCGCGAGCGTTCGGGTGATCCGGTAGTCGGCGACCGCGACGAGGAAATAGCCGAAGCCCCATTTCAGGCGGTTGAGGACGCTGCGGTGCGCGCGGTGGCTTTCGAGCGTCACTTCCTCGCTGTCCGCCGCCTCCCGCTCCACGAAGCGGCGCATCGCCGCCGCGAATCCGGCATCCTCGATCCGCAGCATCATCTCCAGGTTGAGAAACAGGCTGCGCACGTCGAAATTGGCCGAGCCGATGTGGACGACGTCGTCGATCACCACCAGCTTGGTGTGGAGCTTGGTCGGCTGATATTCGAAGATCCGCACGCCGCGCTTCAGCAGGTACCAATAGAGGCTCCGCGCCGCCGCGATGGTGGCGTTGTTGTCGGACTTGGCGGCGGTGATGAGGCGCACACTTCCCTTGCGCGCGACGCGGCCGATTCGCCTGACGATGGCGGGGCTCGGCGCGAAATAGGCGGCGATCATGTCGAGCCGCTTCGCCTTCAGCATGTCGCGGCGGATCGCGCGCGCCCAGGGGCTGAGCCGCCGCGCCGGTCCGCCGAACAGCCAGTGCAGGCGGCCCTCGGTGTCGCTGTGGCTCTGGAGCATGCGGCGCAGGTCGCGGATGCGCGAATGCGGGGCGTTGGCCCAACGGAACAGGTCGTCATAATAACGGGTGAGCGACGCGACGGTGTCGCCCTCCACTTCCAGCCCGATGTCGCGCCACGCGCCGTCCTCCGCGGTGCCGAAATAGTCGTCCGAGACGTTGAAGCCGCCGATGATTACCCGGCGGCCGTCCGCCATCGCCAGCTTCTGGTGGTTGCGCAGCAGATAGCGCCGGCCGAATCGCGCGCTGAACCGGCAATAGGCGATGCCGCTGCCGACGAGCGGCGCCATGAACCTGGCGTTCTCGCTCGATCCGAAGCCATCGACGAGCAGCGAGACCTTCACGCCCCGGGCCGCCGCGGCGATCAGCGCGTCGCGCACCCGCGTCCCCGATGCGTCGTCGTCGAAGATGTAATAGAGAATGCGCAACGTCTCGCGCGCGCCGTCGATCAGCGCGCAGAGGGCCTCCAGCCTGCCGGGCCCGTCCGGCAGCAGCGTCAGCCGGTTGCCGGCCACTTCGCATGTGAGGCCTTCGCCCATCACCGGGCCATGCGGGCGGCGGCGGGCGAGGGCAACCCCTTTGCCCAAAACATTGACATTCGAAGGGTCCGCTGCTAGCCGCCCTTCTCCCCCCGAATTTTCGGAAATGAAGAGCGGAGCTCTGCGATGGCGCGCGTTACCGTCGAAGATTGTGTCGACAAGATCCCCAACCGGTTCGACCTGGTGTTGCTCGCGGCCCACCGCGCGCGGCAGGTGTCGGGCGGCGCCGAGCTGACCATCGACCGCGACCGGGACAAGAACCCGGTCGTCGCGCTGCGCGAGATCGCCGAGACGACGATCAAGCCCAAGCATCTCGAAGAGGCGCTGGTGCAGACCCTGCAGCGGGTCCAGGTCGAGGACGACGAGGCGCCGGACGAAGTCGGCTCGCTCTCCCAGTCGGCCGAGGCGCTGCGGCTCACCGCCGCCGCCCCGCCGCGCAACAACAATAGCGGCGGCGACTACGAATAAGGCGATTCAGGCGGCGGCTTCGCTCGCGCTGAGCTCCGCCTGATCCACCCATTCCAGCTCGTTGAGCGCGAGCGGCCGCCCGTCGGCCGCGCGCACCTGCATTGGCGCGATCGGCTGCCGGCTGCGGCGGTCGACCAGCACCGGGTTGCTCGGCACGCCCGACACCCAGCGCTCGCCCCACTGGCGCAGCGAGATCAGCACCGGCAGCAAGGCCCGCCCCTTTTCGGTGAGGCGATAGGCGATCTTGCGCCGGTCGGCCGGATCGGGCTCGCGCTCCAGGATGCCATGCTCGACCAGCCGCCCCAGGCGGTTGGACAAAATGTTGCGCGCGATGCCGAGCGTGCCCTGATATTCCTCGAAATGGTGAAGGCCGTTGAAGGCCCCGCGCAGGATCAGGAACGACCAGCGCTCGCCGACGACCTCGAGCGCCGCGGCGATGCCGCAATCGCTGAACAGCGCTTTCATATGTTCGGTGTCGACCATCGGGGAACCTCTACGCCCTTTCGCGCCGCCGCGACAAGGCGGGCAATTACCGGTTGCATTGTGAAACCGATATAGGTATTGGGTTGCATATCGCAACTCATATCGGAGTTCACCATGACACGGCAAACCCTGATCGCCTCCGCCCTGTTCCTCTTCGCCGGCGCCGCCGCCGTCGCGCCCGCGCCGTCCGCCGCCGCCGCGGGGCCGCACTACCGCGCCGAAACCGCCGCCGCCCCCGGGGCGGAGAAGGTCGTGGTGCGCGGCCTCCTGTGGCACTGCGACGGCGCCGTCTGCGTCGCCGGGAAGGGCAACAGCCGCCCGGCGATCGAATGCGCGGCGCTGGTCAGGAAGGTGGGGGCGCTGCGCAGCTTCTCCGTCGCCGGCGAGGCCTTGGCCCCGGAAGCGCTGGAAAAGTGCCACGGACGCGGCCGTTAATCGGCTTTTTGCATTGCAACAGAGCAGCACCGCACCCCATGTTGGTGCGGTGCTGAGGCAATATGAACTTGTCGAAAAGGTGAGGGGCTACGATCCCGACGCGGACGAAGCCCTGATCAACCGCGCCTACGTCTTCTCGATGAAGGCGCATGGCAGCCAGAAGCGCGCGTCGGGCGATCCCTATTACAGCCACCCGATCGAGGTGGCCGGCATCCTCACCGACCTCCATCTCGACGACGAGACCATCGTCACCGCCATC
Source organism: Allosphingosinicella sp. (assembly GCA_046289665.1). GTDB lineage: Bacteria > Pseudomonadota > Alphaproteobacteria > Sphingomonadales > Sphingomonadaceae > Allosphingosinicella. Next base: position 9,134 of record JBKBVA010000039.1, on the reverse strand, counting down.
CTCCACGACACGATCGAGGACACGGTGGCGACGCCGGAGGAGATCGAGAAGCTGTTCGGGCCGAACGTGGCGCGGCTCGTCGACGGCGTCACCAAGCTCTCCAAGATCGAAGCGCAGAGCGAGAGCCAGCGCGCCGCCGAGAATCTGCGCAAGTTCCTGCTCGCCATGTCGGGCGACATCCGCGTGCTGCTGGTCAAGCTCGCCGACCGGCTGCACAACATGCGCACCCTCCACTTCATCGCCAACGAGGAGAAGAGGAAGCGCATCGCCCGCGAGACGATGGATATCTATGCGCCGCTCGCCGAGCGGATCGGCATGTACGAGTTCATGACCGAGATGCAGACGCTGGCGTTCCGCGAGCTCGAGCCGGACGCCTACGAATCGGTATCGAAGCGCCTCAGCCAGCTCCATCGCGGCGAGGGCGACCTGATCGAGCGGATCGCGCGCGGCATCAAGGCGCATCTCGAGGCGAACGGCATCGAGGCCGAGGTGCAGGGCCGCGAAAAGCATCCCTACTCGATCTGGCGCAAGATGGCCGAACGCCACGTCAGCTTCGAGCAATTGTCCGACGTCATGGCCTTTCGCGCCATCGTCCCCAATGTCGAGGAGGCGTACCGGACGCTCGGCCTCGTCCACCAGCGCTGGCCGATGGTGCCGGGCCGCTTCAAGGATTTCATCTCGACGCCCAAGCGCAACGGCTATCGCTCGCTCCACACCACCGTCATCCACGACGAGCAGATGCGGATCGAGATCCAGATCCGCACCGCCGAGATGCACGCCCAGGCGGAGCACGGCCTCGCCGCCCACTGGGCCTATAAGGAAGGCAAGGCGGTCGCGCGGACCCAGCATCCCTGGATCAGCGACCTGATCGAGATCCTCGAGCATGCCGCCTCCGCCGAGGAGCTGCTCGAACATACCCGCATGGCGATGTACCAGGACCGGATCTTTGCCTTCACGCCGAAGGGCGAGCTGATCCAGCTGCCCAAGGGCGCGACGCCGGTCGATTTCGCCTATGCCGTCCATACCGATCTCGGCGACTGGACGGTGGGCGCCAAGATCAACGGCCGGGTGATGCCGCTCAGGACGCCGCTCGAGAATGGCGACCAGGTCGAGATCCTCGTTTCCAAGGCGCAGCATCCCCAGCCCGGCTGGCTGGCCTTCGTCGTCACCGGCAAGGCGCGCGCCAAGATCCGCCGCTTCGTCAAGTCGAAGGAGCGCGAGGAGACGATCGCGCTTGGGCGCAAGATCTACGACGAGATCGTCCAGCGCCTGCCGAGCCCGCTCGGCTGGGAAGCGATGACCGAGGCGCTGAAGCGGCTGAACTTCCACGACGACGCGGCGCTGATGGAGGCGATCGCGCTGAAGCGGGTCAGCGACGTCGCGGTGATGGAGGCGCTGATGCCCGGCTCCACCGCCACCGGCATCAAGCCGCCGCCGCAGCGCACCGCCATCTCGATCAAGGGCCTGACCCCCGGCGTCGCCTTCCAGCTCGCCCAATGCTGCCACCCGATCCCGGGCGACCGCATCGTCGGCCTCAGGCCGGAGGGGGAGGAGATCGAGGTGCACATGATCGGCTGCGACGCGCTCGCCAACGGCGTCGATGCCGACTGGGTCGATCTCGCCTGGGGCGAGGAATCGGACGGCGGCACGGCGCGATTGTGCGTGGTCATGAAGAACGAGCCCGGCGCGCTGGCGGTGGTCGCCGGCATCCTCGGCAGCCACGGCGCAAACATCGTCAGCATGGAGCAGGCGAGCCGCGACGGCTCGTTCCACACCTTCCACCTCGACATTGAGGTGCACGACGTGCAGCATCTGATGCGCATGCTGGCGGCGCTGCGGGCGAGCGAGGCCGTGTCCAGCGCGGAGCGGCTGTGATGGAGAAGAGGATGTTCGACAGGCGAGGCGCCCTGGCGCTGATCGGCGGCGCGGCCGCCTTGCCGCTGCTGCCGCGCGCCGCCGCGGCGTCGGCGGGCGGCTTCGTGATGTGGCGCGATCCGGGCTGCGGCTGCTGCGTGGAGTGGGCGAAAAGGATCGAGGCGGCGTTCGGCAGGAAGCTGCCCATCGTCGAGAGCGGCAACATGGCCGCGGTGAAGAAGGCGCAGGGCGTGCCCGACGCGCTTCATTCCTGCCACACGGCGCTGATCCGCGGCGTGGTGGTGGAAGGCCATGTTCCGCCCGCCGACATCAAGCGGCTGATCGCGTCCGGCAACAAGGCGGTGAAGGGCCTTGCCGTCCCCGGCATGCCGGCGGGCTCTCCCGGCATGGACGTCGGCCACGATCACAAGCAGGCCTATGAGGTCATCGCCTTCTCCGCCGGCGGCCGCCGCTCCGTCTTCGCCCGCCACGGCTGACCTGCGTGACCGACACCCCCGCCTCGATGACCTATGGCGATTATCTCGCCCTCGACACCATCCTTTCGGCCCAGCATCCGATCTCGGACCATCATGACGAGATGCTGTTCGTCGTCATTCACCAGACGAAAGAGCTGTGGCTGAAGCAGATCATCCACGAGCTGCACCTGTCGCGCCGCCAGATCGCCGCCGATTCGCTGGTCGAGGTCCACAAGGCGCTGTCGCGGGTCTCACGGATCCAGGCGGTGATGACGCTGAGCTGGGACGTGCTCGCGACGATGACCCCGGCCGATTATACCAGCTTTCGCGACGTGCTCGGCGCCAGCTCCGGCTTCCAGTCCTTCCAGTTCCGCCAGTTCGAATATCTGCTCGGCCTGAAGGATGGCGGCCACCTGAGGTTCCAAGAGGAGGGGAGCGAGGCGCATGGGGCGCTGCACGATGCGCTTAACCGGCCGAGCCTGTGGGACGAGGCCAATGCGGCGCTGGCGCGCGCCGGCTTCGACGTGCCGGCCGGGGTGCTGGCGCGGGACTGGAGCCAGCCCTACCAGCCGAGCGAGGCGGTTGAGGCGGCCTGGGCCGAGGTCTATCGCGACACCGCCCGCTGGTGGGGCCTCTACCAGCTCGCCGAGAAGCTGGTCGACATCGACGACGCGCTGGCGACCTGGCGGCACAAGCATGTGATCACCGTCGAGCGGATCATCGGCCTGAAGCGCGGCACCGGCGGCACGGCGGGAGTGGCCTATCTCCAGTCGACGCTGTCCAAACGCGCCTTTCCGGAGCTGTGGTCGCTGCGGACGAAGCTGTAACCGGCCGGTGCGGCTGAGGACCGGCCTCCTCGCGCTCGCCGGCGGCCTCGCGCTGGCGCTGCTCTCATCGGCCAAAGACGGCGAGGCGACGGCCACCTATTCCGAGATCATGGGCTGCGAGACCGGCTGCACCGTCGCGGCGGGCGGCTGGCCGGCGCCCTATCTGGTCGATTATCCCGGCATCTCGGTGGTGGGATCGGTCGACCTGCTCGGCGGCTTGATCGGCGAGGACAAGCTGCGCCCCCTCCCCTTCTTTCTCACCTGGCTGTTCTGGGCCGCGGCGGTCGCCGCCGTGCTGCTGCTCGCGCGGCGGGTCAGGGGCGGCCGGCGGTAGCGGCTCCGGCGCGAATCGCGGCGATCTCCTCGCTGGCGATCCGCTCGCGGGCGCCGAGGCTGGGATGGCTGCGGAAGATCTGGGGAAACCAGTCATATTTGCCGAGGTAGCGGCGCCAAAAGGGGATGGCGGCATCGAGATCGTAGCCGCCGGCATGAGCGAGGCGCAGGCCGAACCGGTCCGCCGCTTCCTCGCGCTTCCACTTGGCGCTCGCCTCGATGCCGAGGCCGGCGAGCAGCCCCTCATCCTCGCGGCTCGACGGGTGGCCGAGGATGTTGTGGGACATTTCGTGTCCGAGCACGATGGCGAGTTCGTCGTCACTGGCGAGGAAATCGAGCATCGCCGTCGTCATCACCACGGTGCGGCCGTTGGCGAAGGCGTTGACCTGGCTGGAGCGGGCGAGGCGGACGCGGCCGGGGCAGGCGGGGCGGGCGCGGAGCGTGACCGTCAGCTCGCGCCCCTCGCGCAGCAGCCGCAGCGTCGCCGGGCCGGCGCGGAGCGCATCCTCCAGCTGCCGCTCGGCGGCGTCGGTGCGTTCGCGCCAGCGCTTGCGCTTGCGCTCGGCGGCGGGCCTGGCGCCGCTCTCGAAGGCCCGGCCGTTGACCGCGAGCAGCACGTCGCCGGCGATGAGGCCCGCCTCGGCCGCCGGCGAGCCTTCGAGGACGGTGAGGATGCCGGGGCCGCGGTCGAGGCCGTGGCGCGCGATCATCGCCGGCCGGTCGGCGGGCGCATATTCGGCGAGATGGTGGAAGAGCAGGCCGGTGAGCGGCTGGTGGACCGTGCAGAGCGGCGCGCCGGCGGACGCGAGCCGGTAGGCGACCGCGGCGACGCGCGCATCGGCCTGGCGAAGGGTGGAGCCCGGCGCCGGCGCCTGCCGCGCCGGGGCCGCCGCGAGCGCCGCATCGCGCGGCGAGCCGGGAGCGGCGGCGGCGCCCTGCGCCGGTGCGGCGGGCGGCTGCGCCGAAAGCACCGCGCCGCCGCCGAACAGGGCGGCGGAGAGCAGGATCCGGAGCGGGCCGATCGGCATCACCTCTTGCCTTTCACGCGCACAAGAAGGGGGCCGGGTGAAAAGCTCCACCCGGCCCCCTTTTTCGAATCTCAGCCGGACAGACTGCCGGCCGACAGCCTGTTACGGGCTGTGCGGCAGATCGTCGTCGTCATCATTCGTCGCGGCAAGGATGCCGAGGATGATCGCGACGATCGCGATCAGCGGAATGATGAAGCCGCCACGCAGCTCGCTGCCCTCTTCGACGCGCTCGGTCGCCGGGGCGATTTCCTGAGCGGCCGCGGCCGACGACTGAGCGGCCGCCAAGGTCGGCGTCGCCATAAGCGCGACCGAGGCGGTCGCAGCGATAATTCCCTTGAAACCCACGTCAGCTTCTCCCTTCGTACTCGAGTCTGTTATCTCGGTTTCGAGACTTCCCTATCCGAGGCATTCTTGACTGTCTACCCCGAAATGATTGCGGCCCGACCGGCCGAACCCCTCCGCGCCGACCCCTAAGCAGGTGTCGTTTACGAAAGCTGAACCCCGAACGCCCGCTCCCACCGAAAGGTCCGGCGGCCGGAGGCGAAGCTGCGCGGGCTGTGGCATTTGGGCGACAGGCCGCGCCCGCGAGCCGGGGATTGCCTTGAATAGGGATTTCGTTTCAAAGCGTTGCCGACCCGTCCGGGCGAGGGAGAGACCATTGGCCGCAGCTTCCGTTCCGTCGCGCATCCTCGCATTCCTCGCCGCGGCGCTGCTCGCTTTCGCCGCGGCGCCGGCGTTCGCGGCGGTACAGATCACCTTCTATTCCAAGGAGCTCGGCTCCTCCTTCCCCCACGCCTTCGTCACCGTAACCGGCACGCCCGACCGCGGAGGGCCGGCCGTGGACGAGGATTACGGCTTCACCGCCAAGGCGGTGACCCCGGCGATTCTGTTCGGGCGGGTGGGCGGCGAGGTGATCACGAATCACACCGAAAGCTATGTGAAGGCGAGCGACCCGCACTTCAGCCTCACCCTCACCGACGCTGAATTCGACCGGGTGATGGAGACGGTGGCGCGGTGGCGGGCGCTGAAGCAGCCCTCCTACGATCTCGACAAGGCCAATTGCGTCCACTTCGTCGGCGAGATCGCCGCCGCCGCCGGCCTGCGCATCGCGGTTCGCAAGGGCCTGATGAAGAAGCCGCGCTCTTATCTCGAGGCGCTCGCCGCCCTCAACGCCGACTGGCTGGCGGGGCGCGGCGCCACCGTCCACCGGGCCGCCGCGAAGAAGGCGGGGCGGTAGCGGCGCGCTCCCGCGCAGCGCCCCCGGCTCCGCCCGCGCGCTTGACAAAGGAGGGCCGGTGCAATCTTAGCGCGCCGGGGCTTTCCTCGCATTTTTCCCTCCACCACCACGGCTACGCGACCCATGAACCCGCCCAGCAAGGATGAGATCGTCGTCATCGGGCTCGGCTATGTCGGGCTGCCGCTCGCCGTGGCGCTCGCCCGCAGCTACGACGTCACCGGTTTCGACATCGACGCGCGCCGCGTCGAGGAGCTGAAGGGCGGCGTCGACCGCACGCGCGAGGTGGAGAGCGACAAACTCGCCGCCTCGCCGCTCAGGCTGAGCAGCGACCCGGCCGATTGCGCCGGCAAGGACGTCTACATCGTCACCGTGCCGACACCGGTCGACGCCGACAACAAGCCGGACCTCGGACCCGTGATCGGAGCGACCCGCTCGGTCGCCGCCATGCTAGACGGCGCGCGGACGCCGGTGATCGTCTATGAAAGCACCGTCTATCCCGGCGTCACCGACGAGATTTGCGGCCCGCTGATCGAGGAGGTTTCGGGGCTGAAGCGCGGCGAGGACTTCTTCCTCGGCTACTCGCCCGAGCGGATCAATCCCGGCGACCGCGAGCATACGGTCGACCGGATCGTGAAGGTGGTGGCGGGCGAGAATGAGGCGGTCACCGAGCGGCTCGCCGAAATCTACGGCCGGGTCACCTCGGCCGGCGTGTTCCGCGCCCGCTCGATCCGCACCGCCGAGGCGGCCAAGGTGATCGAGAACGCCCAGCGCGACATCAACATCGCCTTCATGAACGAGATCACCCAGATCTTCGCCAAGATGGACATCTCGATCTGGGACGTGCTCGAAGCCGCCGGGACCAAGTGGAACTTCCTGAAGTTCCAGCCCGGCCTCGTCGGCGGCCACTGCATCGGCGTCGATCCTTATTATCTCAGCTTCCGCGCGCAGGAGCTCGGGATCGATCCCGACGTGATCCTCGCCGGCCGGGCGACCAATGACGGCATGGGCGGCTGGGTCGCCGACCGGCTGCACGAGCGCCGCGCCGGCAAGGCCGGATCGGCTCTGGTGATGGGCCTCTCGTTCAAGGAGAACGTGCCGGATCTGCGGAACAGCCGGGTGATCGACCTCATCCGCCGGCTGGAAGCTCACGGTCACGCCGTGACGGTCCACGACCCGCTGGCCGACCCGGCCGAGGCGCGCCACGAATATGGGCTCGACCTCGACGCAAAGGCGCTGGACGGCGCCTACGACCTCGTCGTCGTCGCCGTGCCGCATGCCGCCTATGGCGAGCTGGACGACGACAGCCTGCAGCGCCTGCTCAACCCGGGCGGCCTGCTCGCGGATCTCAAGAACCTCTACGGGCGGCGCCTGCTCGCGGAGGGAATTTCGCGCTGGACGCTTTGACCGCCTGACGTGAGGCGTCAGCAGCGGGCGACGCTGCCCGCGCCCGCCTCCATCGCCTTCAGCACCCGGCCCAGCGCCCAGTCGGAATAATCATGGGCACGGTGGGTGTCGTCGGCGAGCACGTCGAAACAGCCCCCGCCGGCGCGGCGGGAGACGTTGCGCACGGCGTCGCGATAGAGGTCCGCCTTCTTCGCCTTGAAGCAGCAGCTGTCATAGGTGTTGAGGATCTGGACCTGCGTCCGGCCGCCGGAGGTGCCGAGCACGTAGAGTTCGGGATAGGTCGCGGTCCAGTAGAGATCCGACGCGTGCTGCTCATAGTCGCTGGGCGCGCCCGGGGTGCGCAGGCTGAGCGGCATCGAGCCGGCGACCGGAAAGCTCTGGCCGATCCGCTCGTCCAGCGCCGCCGCCATGGTAGTGGTCCAGCCGCCGCCGGAGAGGCCAGTCATCGCCACGGCGGAATAGTCGTAACTGGCATCGAGGTAGTTGAGCGCCGCGATCACAGGCTCCAGGAAGAACTGGACGGGGTGCCCCTGCGCCGGACGCAGCACACGCATCCGGTTGTGCGACACGAGCGGGTAGATGCCGAGACGCGGGTGATCGATGGTCGGCCGCGTGTTCGCACCGAGGAGCGGCATGGAGAAGCCCGCGACCGCATAGCCCTGTTCGGTCAGCCGGCCGATGATGTCGGCGGCGAAGGCGAGGTGGCCGCCATCCTCATGGCCCTTGTGGAAGAGGACCAGCTTTCCGTTGGGACGGAGCGGAATGAAATGATAGACTTTCGAGTCGATACCGAACTCCATTTCGACCGTGAGCTGGTCGATCCGGGCCACCCCGGGGAGCGCGAAGGCAGGATCGCGAACATCTCGTACGACGCGGTTCGGCAGACGGGTCGGCAGCTCGTCCTTGCCCCAGAGCAAGCGGATGAGGTCGCTGCGGATGCGGCGCACCTGTGCGGCGCTGCTGGTGCGGATCACCCGCTCCTCGACGCGGGGGAGGTTCGGCGCGATGTTGTCGAGCTCGAGGCCGAGGTGCGGCGCCGCCGCCAGCCATCCGTCCCGCATCCAGGTGTAAGGCGGGCGTTCCAGCTTCGCCGAGATCATGCCGACGAGCAGAAGCGCCACGGCCAATCCCGCCGACACCACGGCGATGGCGGCCACTCGGAACATCTTGCCCCTGCCCCCCCGGGCGTTCGGTTCGCTAGACGGCGTGATAGCGGCGGTACCAGTCGACGAAGCGGGGGATGCCGACGTCGATCGACGTCGAGGGCTGGAAGCCGAGGTCGCGCTGGATGGCGCTGATGTCGGCATAGGTGTCGCGCACGTCGCCCGCCTGCATCGGCATCAGGTTGCGCTCCGCCTTGCGCCCGCATGCCTCCTCGATGATCTCGATCATCCGGGTGAGCTCTTCCGAGCGGTTGTTGCCGATGTTGTAGAGACGGTGCGGATTGCGGCTGCCGCCGGCCTTCTCCTCGCCGTCGTCGGGCGGCGGGTTGTCGAGCGCGGCGACCACGCCGGTGACGATGTCGTCGATATAGGTGAAGTCGCGGCGCATATTGCCTTCGCCGAACACGTTGATCGGCTCGCCCGCGAAGATCGCCTTGGTGAACAGCCACATCGCCATGTCCGGCCGGCCCCAGGGGCCGTAGACGGTGAAGAAGCGAAGGCCGGTCTGCGGCAGCCGGTAGAGGCTGGCATAGGTCTCGCTCATCAATTCGTCCGCCTTCTTGGTGGCGGCATAGAGCGAGAGGGGATGATCGACCCGGTCCTCGACCCGGAAGGGCAGCGTCTTGTTGCCGCCGTAGACCGAGGAGGAGGAGGCGTAGACGAGGTGGCGCGCGCCGCGGTGGCGGGCGACGTGCTGGTCTGCGACTTCACCGGCCGCCTGCCCGCCGATCTGCTGGCCAACGGCCCCGGCCTCGGCGCCGTGCCGGGCAAGCCCGGCAGCGCCCCGCAGGGCTGGAGCATCGCGCTGCCGG
>JBKBVA010000399.1:0-554 GCA_046289665.1 Allosphingosinicella sp. | reverse complement strand
CCGCCGCATGCTGGCTTCCGCAAGCTGCGTGCCAAGCTGATCGAGATGCGCGGCGAGCGCCGCGAGATGACCACCACCGAGGTGACGCGCGCCCAGGCGCTGCGCGAGCGCGACCTCATCGCCAATCTCGAGCGCTGGCGCTGGCTGCCGCGCGACCTCGGGCCGACCCATATCTGGGTCAATGCCCCCGATTACCATGTCAACGTGATCCGCGACGGCCAGCTCGTGCATCGGGCGCGCACCGTCGTCGGGCGCGCGGAGACCCAGACACCCGTCTTCTCGGACGCGATGAACCACATCGTGTTCAATCCGTCCTGGTACGTGCCGCTGTCGATCGTGCGCCGCTCGATGCTCGGTCCCGCAAGCCGCAACAACACCTATTTCGCCCGGCAGGGGATCCAGGTGACCCAGGGGGGCCGGCAGGTCGATCCCTCCAGCATCGACTGGAGCGCGGCCAATGTCAGCCGCTTCGCCTTCCGCCAGCCGCCCGGCGAGCGCAACGCGCTGGGGCGGATGAAGTTCATGTTCCCCAATCGGCATGCTGTCTATCTGCA
>JBKBVA010000398.1:0-555 GCA_046289665.1 Allosphingosinicella sp. | reverse complement strand
TCTCGACGTGATCGTGCACGACAAGCGCGCGGCCGGGGCGATCTGGGAAACGCTCGCGCCTGGGGTCGCGGGAACGCTGTTCGCGCGCGATCTGGTCGCCGAACCCTCGAACCGGCTGACGCCGACGCTGTTCGCCGCGCGGCTGCGCGCGCTGGCGGCGGAAGGGCTGAAGGTCGAGATCCACGACGCGGCGTGGCTGAAGCGCGAGGGTTTCGGCGCCTTGCTCGGTGTCGCGCGCGGCAGCGCCAACCCGCCCTGCCTCGCGGTGCTGCGCTGGAAGGGCACGATCGACGCCCCGCCCGTGGCGTTCGTCGGCAAGGGCGTCACCTTCGACACCGGCGGGGTGGACATCAAGCCCGCCGACAGGATGTGGGAGATGCGCGCCGACATGGCCGGTGCGGCCGCCGCGGCCGGGGCCATTCTCGCGCTCGCGCGCCGCCGCTCGCCCGCGCCCGCGCTCGCCGTGCTCGGCCTCGTCGAGAACATGATCGGCGCGGAGGCGCAGCGTCCGTCGGATGTGGTGCGCGCGGTGGACGGCACGACGATCGAGGTGAT
>JBKBVA010000397.1:270-558 GCA_046289665.1 Allosphingosinicella sp. | reverse complement strand
CATCCCCTGGCCCAGGCGATCGTGCGCGACGGCACGCAACGTCTTGGTGGTGCGCCTCTGCCTACTGCGTCCGGGCTTCGCAGCCTGACCGGACAGGGTGTGGTCGCTCGGATCGAAGACGATACAGTGCAGATCGGCAAGGCCGAGATGTTCGGCGCTGATGGCCTGCCGCCCTTGTCGGAGTCTGTTGCCTTCGCTGTCGAACAGCTCCGCAATGAGGGGCGGACCACCATGGTGGTCCGCCGGAATGGGCGCGACCTTGGCGTGATCGGCCTCATGGACACACCA
>JBKBVA010000397.1:0-260 GCA_046289665.1 Allosphingosinicella sp. | reverse complement strand
ATCATTATCTCTGGCGACAACCAGCGAGTCGCTGATGCTGTCGCCAAGCAAGTCGGCCTGGATGAGGCGTGGGGCGACCTGATGCCGGAAGACAAGGTGGAGGCGATCGAGAAGCTTCGAGAAGCCGGTGAGGTCGCGATGGTTGGCGATGGCGTCAACGATGCTCCAGCCATGGCCAATGCAACCGTGGGAATCGCCATGGGCGCGGCAGGATCGGACGTAGCGCTGGAAACGGCCGACGTTGCCCTGATGGCCGATGA
>JBKBVA010000396.1:0-562 GCA_046289665.1 Allosphingosinicella sp. | reverse complement strand
GTGGACGGGGTGATCGCGCTCGCCGATGCCGAGGCGGTGGCGGCGGGCCGCTTCGCCCCCGACCCCGCGGCGGTGGACCGCCAGCGCGCGGCCGACGACAGCCTCGACCACGACACGCCGCTCGCCGAGGTGTTCGAGGATCAGATCGCCTGCGCCGACCTCGTCCTCCTGACCAAGCCCGACCTCGCCGGGCGCGAGGGCCTCGCCCGTGCCCGCGCGCTCATCGCGGCCGAGGCGCCGCGGCCCCTGCCGATGGTCGCGGTCGCCGAAGGCGCGGTCGATCCGCGCGTGATCCTCGGCCTCAATGCCGCCGCCGAGGACGATCTGGCCGCGCGGCCGAGCCATCACGACGGGGCCGACGACCACGAGCACGAGGATTTCGACAGTCTCGTGGTCGAGATCCCCGAGATCGCCGACCCGGCCGATCTCGTCGCCCGCATCGCGGCGCTGGCCGAACGGCAGCGGGTCTTGCGCGTCAAGGGCCATGTGGCCGTCGCGGGCAAGCCGATGCGCCTTCTCGTGCAGGCGGTCGGCGCACGGGTGCGCCACCAGTATGACCGGC
>JBKBVA010000395.1:0-562 GCA_046289665.1 Allosphingosinicella sp. | reverse complement strand
CGAACTCGATGAACTTCCAGGCGGCCTCCTTCGCATCGGAATCCGCAAACATCATCAGGGTGTCGGTCACGCCATAGGTCGCCTTCGCCTTGCCTTCCGGGAAGGGCATGATGCGATACTTCAGGTTCGGCGCCTCGGCCTTGATCTGCGGGATCAGCATCGGGAAGGTGAAGATCGTGCCGACCTTGCCCTGCTTGAACAGGTTGAACACGTCCTCGCGGGTATAGTTGGTGGGCGAGGGCTGGGTCAGGCCTTCATCGATCATCTTCTTGTAAAGCGTCGCCGCCTCAAGCGCCTCGGGGCTGTCCAGCCCGCTGGTTCCGTCGGGCTTCAGGATGTCGCCGCCGTGCGTCCAGAGCGCATAGTAGAAGTAGGCGTCGGTCTCGATTTCCTTGCCCTGCAGGCCGAAAGCAAAGGTTTCCGGCAGCGCCGCGATCTTCTTGGATGCCTCGTAAAGCTCATCCCAGGTCGTGGGCGGGGTGGCACCAGCCTGATCATACAGGTCCATGTTGATCATCATGGCCCGGGCCGAGGCCGCCACCGGCAGGCCCATGGTCTTCCC
>JBKBVA010000394.1:0-564 GCA_046289665.1 Allosphingosinicella sp. | reverse complement strand
GGGTCGTAGCGGACCTCCCACACCTCGCCGAGGCGCGGCGGCCAGCGGGGTTCCAGCCGCGGCGACGCCTCGACCACGCGGCCATCGGCGGTGGCGAAGCGAAGCCGCACGGCGAAGCCGCCGTCCTCCACCCGCCGCACCGCGATCACCTCCGCGCGCGTGAGGTGGGAGCGGGCGAGATCCTCCTCCGTCGCCTGCCAGGCCATCCAGGCCCCCGCGAGCAGCCCCGAGGCCGAGCAGCAGCAGGACGGCCAGCGTGGGCAGGGCGGGCAGTTTCATCCCCGGCCCGCCTCCACCGCGGCGCGCGCCAGCGCCTCCACCCGCGCGGCGTCGCCGAGTTCGGCGGCCAGCAGGAGGGCGAGGCGCGAGAGGTAGGGCGCGGCCCCGTCCGGCGCGGCATCGGCGCCGCGCGCGATGGCGCGGTCGGAGATGGCGGGGAAGGGGTCGCCGGCCGGGTCGCGGCGCGTCAGCCTGGGCAGGATGGCGGCCTCGGCGCCGTCCTCGCGCAGGCTCTCGCGCAGGTAGGATTGCAGCACGGGGGCGGGGCCGATCTCGAGGAAGACC
>JBKBVA010000393.1:0-564 GCA_046289665.1 Allosphingosinicella sp. | reverse complement strand
AGAGGTTCCGCCGCGTGTCGTCCGTACCGTAGAGGATGTCGAGCATGGTCCGCGCGGCGTTCTGCGCTGCGGCGAGCTTCGAAGTGAAGCCGGGCGCCGACTGCCGCATGGAGGCCGTCTGGTCGAGCACGATGGCGAGTTCGAGGCCGGAGCCCTCGCGTTCGGCGAGGGTCGTCTCGAACATCTGCGTCGTCCCGGGGCTGATGATGCTGAACAGCGTCGTCGGGATGGTCGCGCTGGCCGAGACGCGGATGCGCGTGTCGCTCACGCGCTCGATCACCGGCGTCGCGGTGGGGTTCGCGATCTGTGACAGCACGTAGTTCTGCTGCGTGCCGTTGCGCGTCATGTTGGCCCAGAACAGCGCGCGCGTGTCGGGATCCCGCGTCGGGCTGTCGATGGTGCGCGCGCTGGGGCAAGAGATCGTCCAGTTGGCGCGCCACGGCGCGGGCTGGCTGCTCGTCGCCAGCGATGACGAGCGCCTGATTCCCTATCTGGACGAAGCGCAGTCCTGGGGTGCGCGGGTGGTGCTGGTGGCGGATGACGCGGTGCACGACTTCGGCCACT
>JBKBVA010000392.1:0-570 GCA_046289665.1 Allosphingosinicella sp. | reverse complement strand
GGAAATGCGTGCCCGGCCGCGCGTCGAGCAGTTCCAGCTCCCCGCCATGCGCGTGGGCCACGCCATAAGCGAAGGACAGGCCCAGACCCGTGCCGGCGCCCACCGGCTTGGTGGTGAAGAAGGGCTCGAACACGCGGTCGCGGATGGCGTCGGGAATGCCGGGTCCGCTGTCGCCGATCACCGCCCGGACCTCGCCGTCCCGGAATTCGGTCGCGACGCGCAACTCTCGCGGCCCGTCATGGCCTTCCAGCGCATGCTGCGCGTTGACGATCAGATTGGCGAACAATTGGTGCAGCTGGCTGGCGTCGCCCACCAGACGGGGGAGCGAGGGGTCCAGGTCGCGCACCACCCTGACGCCAGCGGCGCGCAAGCCGTATCCGGTCAACTCCAGCGCCGCTTCGATCAGCTCGTTGAGATCCAGCGCCTGCCGCTCCGGCTCGCGCTGCCGTGCCATGGCGAGGAAGGTCTGGACGATCCTGGCGCAGCGCTCGGCGGCGTTGCGGATCTTCTTCTCGCGCGCCGCGACCGCCCGATCGCGGGCCGCCTCGCTTCCGCTCATCGCATGGCCAA
>JBKBVA010000391.1:0-572 GCA_046289665.1 Allosphingosinicella sp. | reverse complement strand
GATCCGCACCCCGCCTTCGCCGGTCGCCCATTCGGGCAGCAGCGCGAGGGCCGCGTTCAGCGTTTCGATGAAGCTATTGATCCGCGTGACGACGCCGTTCAGCATCGCCTCGACGCCGGAGATCAGCCCGTTCGCCGCCTGGAAGGCGAAGTCGCCGATGGCTCCGGGCAGGCTGCCCCAGATCGCCACTGCAGCGTCATAGGCCCCCTGGAAGATCGCGGCTGTCCGGTCACCGAAACTGACGACGCCTGCGATGGTGCCTTCGAGCGCCGAGAGGCCCGCCGCCTTCAGCCCCTCCCATCCGGCCGCCATCCGCGCGAGGGCCGCGTCGAGCGTGAGACCAATGCGTGACCAGACCTCGCGGCCGAGATCGCCGAGCAGGCGGAACGCCTCGCCCACGCCGCCGACACGGGTCACAAGTTGCGAGAACTGATAGACCAGTTCCCCCGCGCCGACGATCAGGGCCCCGATCCCTGTGCGGATCAGCGCGCCTCGCAGGAACACCAAGGCGGTGGCAAGGCCGCGCACCGACAGGGCCGCCGCAGCCATTCCCGCGACCCAGCGCCCGGCCA
>JBKBVA010000390.1:0-576 GCA_046289665.1 Allosphingosinicella sp. | reverse complement strand
CGCCCCGGCGCGACGAGCCTGAAGGCGAAGAGCGCGACCAAGGCGGCGAGCGGCGGCACCGGCGCGTCGCGCGCCAAGCCGAGCAGCGCAAGCGCCGGCCGCGCGAAGAGCGGCGGCACCGCCGCCAAGCCCCGCGCCAAGCCCGGCACGGCGCGGAAGACCGGCGGCAGGGCCACGGGCGGTTCGTCGTCCTCCACCGGCGGCAGCGGCGGCAGCACGGGAGGCGGCGCCAGCTAAGCCGCGCGGCCCCGGCCCCTCGTCATCCCGGCGAAGGCCGGGATCCCAGCCCGAAAGCGCACCGGAAACGGCGGCGTGACTGGGCGGCACTGCCGCGAGGGGGGACGAAAGCGGTGTGAGGCTCGCCTTCCGCGCCTCCTCCGGCCTGAGATCCCGGCCTTCGCCGGGATGACGTGCAGAAGCGGGCTCCCGGCCGTGCCCCGTACGCCTAAAGCGGCCGTCCCGCCGCGGCGCGCTCGAACTCGACCGCGTCGTGGGCGCACAGGATCCGTACCTCGCCGGCGCGCTCGACGGATAGGCGCCGCAGCCGCTCCTGATTCTCCAGCCGCGCCGCCCGAT
>JBKBVA010000038.1:0-13844 GCA_046289665.1 Allosphingosinicella sp. | reverse complement strand
GGTCGATGGCGCGCCAGACCTTGCGGACCGTCACGCCCGGCATCGTCTCGACCGCATGTTCGGCCGGGAGGCTGCCTTCGTGAAAGCGCGCGATGTTGCGCGCGGCGAGCTCGATCGCGCCGCGTTCCTCCGCCGTCAGCGCCTCGCGCGCCTCGGCCGCGCCGCGCGCGACCGGCACCAGCCGCGGCGGCGCGCCGTCGATGCGCTGGGCGATGAGCGCCAGCGCGTCCCAGCCGCCGGCGCGCACGTCCTCGACGATCGCGCGCACGGCGGCGACCAGGGCGGGATCGCTGCGCCCCGCCGGTCGGGCGAGCGCCGCGGTACGCCCCGCGGCATCGAGTTCGGACCAGACCAGCCGCTTCACAGCATCATCTTTTCGATGGGCATGACGAGGATCGCCGAGGCGCCGGCATCCTTCAGTTTCTGCAGCGTCTCCCAGAAAACCGATTCCTGGCAGACGGCGTGGACCGCGAACTGGCCCGGCTTGCCGTGCAGCGGCACGATGGTCGGGCTCTCGGCGCCGGGCAGGATGCGGGTGATCTCGGCGAGCGCGGTGCCGGGGGCGTTCATCAGGATATATTTCGAATCCTTGGTGGCGAGGACGCCGCCGATGCGGCTCAGGAGCTTTTCCGAGATCGCCGCTTTCTCGTCGCCGACTTCGCGGGTGGTGCGGACCAGCAGGGCCTCCGATTCGAGCACCGTCTCCACCGCGCGCAGGCCGTTCGCTTCGAGCGTCGCGCCGGTCGAGACGAGGTCGCAGACGAAGGAGGCGATCTGGAGACGCGGGGCGAGCTCGACCGCGCCGCTCATCTTCACCACGCTCGCCTCGATCCCTGCGGCGTCGAGGAAGCGCCGGAGCAGGCGCGGATAGGAGGTGGCGATGCGCTGGCCGGCGAGCGAGGCCGGGCCCTCATAAGCGGCGCTCTCGGGCGCGGCGATGCGCAGCGCGCAGCGGCCGAAGCCGAGCGGCGCCACCACCTCGATCGCGCAATCGGGCGTGGCGAGCGCGAACTCCTCGAGCACGTTGCGGCCGACGACGCCGAATTCGCACACGCCGTCCGACACGAAGGTCGGGATGTCGTCGTCGCGGACGAAGAGCAGGTCGATCGGGAAATTTTCCACCCGCGCGACGAGATCGTTCTTGCCGTTCTGGATCTTGAGGCCGGCATCCTTGAGCAGGCCGCGGCTGAGTTCGGAGAGGCGCCCCGATTTCTGCAGCGCGATGTGGAGGCGGCCCGAATCAGCGAACATCGTCCGCCTCCACCCGGTCGATGACGGTGCGGTAGCCCTGGTGGCGTTCCTGCTTCAGGAAGCGCGCGACGCGGACGATGGTGGTGGTCGAGACGCCGGTCGCCTCGTGAATCTCTCGGTAGCTCAATTTGGTGCCGTCGAGCAGGCGCGCGACGTGCCAGCGCTCGGCGAGGATGCGGATCTCGGCGGGGGTGCACAGGTCGGCGAGGAAGCGGTCCATCTCGGCCCCGTCGCGCGGCGCCAGCAAGGCGCGGCAGAGATCGGCGACGAGCGCGTCGCGATCACGGGTGGGGGCGAGCGGGGCGGGGGACAAAGCAGCAGCAGGCATGTGAATGTGTTATCACGCTGTAACAGGAGGAGGGGCAGATAGGGGGAGGGGGACGGCTTGGCAAGGGCTATTGGAGCGCTGCGACGTCCGAGTTCCGGCGGGAGCCCGGGCACTGCGGCAGCCCCGGCGGAAGAGGCGCCGCCTCTTGTCCTCCCGTCACCCCAGCGAAGGCTGGGGTCCATGCTGCTCCTTCATCCGCACCGCCTTCGCCGGCTCAGCATGGATGCCAGCCTGCGCTGGCATGACGAAGATCCAAGGCCGAGCCCCCTCACCCGAGGCCCGCATACCCTCTTGCCCCGCTTCCCTCCCTTCGCGCCGTCGCTTATCACGCGCTCCGGAGGAGGCCGCCCTGGACGACACGCCGCACATTCCCGACACCTTGGTCGCGTCGATGCCGCCCGAGGAGCTGCGCGCGGCGATGCGGCGGCTGGGCTACCACACCCATAACGACCTCGCCGAGGCGATCGGGGTCAGCCGCTCCTCGGTCAGCCTGTGGGTGCAGGGCAAGGTCGGCGTCCCGCGCCCGGTGGCGATGCTGATCCGCATGATGCTGGGAGCGCAGCGGCGCAATTATTGAGGCTCCCGCCGACCAAGTCGCCATGCTGAACTTGTTTCAGCATCCAGGCCTCCACCGCTCGGACGGGCGGCCAGCTGGACCCTGAAACAAGTTCAGGGTGACGCAAAGTAGAGCGGTGATGGGATCCCGCGCGTGTCCTCGCCGTCCCTCCACGCGAATATTTCACGTTGTGCAGCGCAGCACGGGATCCCATTCTGATCGCCGTTCGACGGACCGGCCTCCGCGAGGAAAGGCCCGGCCGGCGGCGGGAGAGGGCTTTTCGCACCGATAGAGGGGGACGTCTCGCATGCCTCGAATGCTTCTCTGCCTCGCCGCCGCCGCCGCTTCTCTTCCCGCCCTTGCCGCACCCGCGAAGGCGGCGCCGGTCGGCGGCGGGCTCGACGTCACCGGCGGCGTCACCCTGGTCTCCGACTACCGCTTCCGCGGCATCTCCTTTTCCGACGAGGATCCGGCGATCCAGGGGACGATCAACATCGCCCACGACAGCGGCTTCTATATCGGCACCTGGGCTTCCTCGATCGAGGACAGCCCCGCCTTCGGCCACACCGAGATCGACCTTTACGGCGGCTGGGCGGGCGAGGTGGCGCCGGGCACCAGCCTCGACGTCGGCATCACCTATTACGTATATCCGAACGGCAACGACGCCTTCGGCCCCAGCGACTTCTTCGAGCCCTATGCGAAGCTCAGCCACACTCTGGGTCCGGTCGAGGCGACGGTCGGCGCCTATTATGCCTGGAGCCAGAGCGCGATCGGCGACGCCGACAACCTCTATCTCTTCACCGACGCCGCCGCCGCCATCCCGGGCACCCCGCTGACGCTGAAAGGCCATGCCGGCTGGTCCGAGGGCAGCCTCGCGCCGACCGGCGACTATTTCGACTGGTCGCTCGGCGTCGACGCGGCGGTCGGGCCGGTGACGGTCGGCCTCGCTTACGTCGATACCGATCTCGGCAACGTCCACACGCTCGACGCCGGCCTCGTCCTCTCGATCGGGGCGGCATTCTGATGGCCCCCGCAGCGCAAGGAGACCGGGCATGAAGATGATCGTCGCCATCATCAAACCGTACAAGCTGGACCAGGTGCGCGA
Source organism: Allosphingosinicella sp. (assembly GCA_046289665.1). Classification (GTDB taxonomy): domain Bacteria; phylum Pseudomonadota; class Alphaproteobacteria; order Sphingomonadales; family Sphingomonadaceae; genus Allosphingosinicella. Next base: position 10,604 of record JBKBVA010000038.1, on the reverse strand, counting down.
GGCGCTCACCGCGCTGGGCGTCGAGGGCATGACCGTGTCCGAAGTGCGCGGCTTCGGCCGGCAGAAGGGCCAGACCGAAATCTATCGCGGCGCGGAATATACGACGAGCCTGATCCCCAAGGTGCGGATCGAGACCGTCGCCGCCGCCGCGATGGCGCCGCGCATCGTCGAGACGATCCGCGAGGCCGCCGCCACCGGCACGATCGGCGACGGCAAGATCTTCACCATCGACGTCGAGCAGGCGGTCCGCATCCGCACCGGCGAGACCGACGAATCCGCGCTTTGAAGGGGGACATCATGAGCATTTCGAACATCGCCCGGCGGATCGGACAGGCGGCGGCGGGCATCGCGCTCGCCGCCGCGCCGTCTGCCGCTTCCGCCGCCGCGCCCGCCCTCGCCGTCGACAAGGGCGACACCGCCTTCATGCTGGTCGCGACGATCCTCGTCCTGCTGATGATCGTGCCGGGGCTCGCCTTGTTCTACGGCGGGCTGGTCAGGACCAAGAACATGCTGTCCGTGCTGAGCCAGGTGCTCGGCGTCACCGCTTTGTCGATCCTCGTCTGGGTGGGCTGGGGCTACAGCCTGGCCTTCGACGCGGGCGGGCCGCTCGTCGGCGGCACGTCGAAGCTGTTCCTCGCCGGGATCGACGGGGACACGGCGGCGGCGACGTTCAGCGACGGGGTCGGCATCCCCGAACTCGTCTTCGTCGCCTTCCAGATGACCTTCGCGGCGATCACCGCGTCGCTGATCATCGGCGCGCTCGCCGAGCGGGTGAAGTTCGCGGCGGTGATGCTGTTCACCCTGATCTGGCTGACCATCGTCTACGCGCCGATCGCGCACATGGTGTGGGCGGGCGACGGGCTGATCTTCGGCTGGGGCGCGCTGGATTTCGCGGGCGGCACGGTGGTCCATATCAATTCGGGCGTGGCGGGTCTCGTCGGCGTGCTGTTCGCAGGCAAGAGGCTCGGCTTCCTGAAGGACGCGATGCCGCCCCATTCGCTGGTCATGACGCTGATCGGCGCCGGGCTGCTCTGGGTCGGCTGGTTCGGCTTCAACGCCGGCTCGAACCTCGAGGCGACCGGCGGCGCGGCGGTGGCGATGGTCAACACCTTCGTCGCGCCCGCCGCGGGCGTCCTCGCCTGGATGCTGGCCGAGCGGATCGTGTCGGGCAAGCCGTCCTTGCTCGGCGGCGCGTCGGGGGCGATCGCCGGCCTCGTCGCCATCACCCCGGCGGCCGGAACGTCGGGCGTGTTCGGCGCGATCCTGCTCGGCGCGCTGGCGGGCGTCGTCTGCTACGGCTTCGTCGGGTCGCTGAAGCACCGGCTGAAGCTCGACGACAGCCTCGACGTGTTCGGCATACACGGCCTCGGCGGCATCGTCGGCTCGGTCGGCACCGGCATCGTCACCGCGCCGGCGCTGGGCGGCTTCGGGGGCGCCGACTATGCGATGGGGGCGCAGACCCTGGTCCAGATCCAGGCGGTGCTCGTCGCTATCGCCTGGTCGGCCGCCGGCTCCGCCATCGCCTTCGCCATCGTCAAATATACGATCGGCCTCAGGGTCGGCGAGGAGGCGGAGCGCGAGGGGCTCGACATCGCCGACCATGGCGAGCGCGCCTACAATTACTGACGCGTGCGGGGCCGGCGGGAAACCTGCCGGCCCCGGCGCCGCTGCGATGTTGACAAAGGCCCGCCCCGGCGGTGTGATCGAAACGAAGGCCCCGCCGCGTCGGCGAGAGAGCCGAAGAGGGGGTGGTTGCGTGGCGGAGCCGGGCAATTCCAGGGCCGCGCCTCGCGGCAGCGAGACGGGCGCCGGCCTGAGCCGCCGCGCGCTGCTCGGCGCGGCCGCCGCCGGGGCTGGCGCCGCCGCCCTGCCGCGCCCCGCGCACGCCGCCGCCGCGCCCGCCGACGCGCCGTTCAGCCTCCTCTACGCCCCGCACGAAGGCAGCTTCGCCAGCCGCGGTTCGATTCTCGACCAGATCGCCTTCGCCGCCGATCGCGGCTTTCGCGCGTGGGAGGATAATGAGGCGACGCGGCGATCCGCGGGGGAGCAGGCGCGGATCGGCCGCGCCCTCGCCGCGCGCGGCATGACGATGGGCGTGTTCGTCGCCAGCCTGCCGCGCTGGGGCGATTTCCGCCCGGTGCTGGGCGGCGCCGACCAGGGCGACCGCGACGCCTTCCTCGCCGACATCCGCGCCGCCGTCGACGTGGCGAAGAGGCTGGGCGCGAAGTGGACGACGGTGGTGCCGGGCTTCGTCGACCGCCGGGTGCCGATGGAGATCCAGGCGGCGCGGGTCGCCGACACGATGCGCCGCGCCGCCGAGATCATGGAGCCGCACGGCATCGTCATGGTGATGGAGCCGCTCAACACGCTGACCGACCATCCCGGCGTCTTCCTGCGCACCGTCCCCAGGCCTATGCGCTGGCGCGGGCGGTGGGCAGCCCGTCGGTGAAGATCCTCGCCGATCTCTATCACGAGCAGATCCAGGCGGGGAATCTGATCAACAGCCTCGACGCCTGCTGGGACGAAATCGCCTATCTCCAGTTCGGCGACACTCCGGGCCGCAAGGAGCCGGGCACGGGCGAGATCAACTATGCCAATATCGTGCGCTGGCTGCGCGGCCGCGGCTTTCGCGGCGTGGTCGGCATGGAGCATGGCAATTCGATGGCCGGTCCGGCCGGCGAGGCCGCGCTGGTCGCCGCCTACCGGCGCATCGACGCGCGGGAAGAATCCATTGTGAAAACAGGGTCTTGCGGATAGGCAGGAGCCGGAAAAACGGGTGCGGCGTCCCGGCAGGGCCGCCGCCACGGGGGAGGGAAGATGATCGATCGCAGAAGCGCCCTGATGGGGCTCGGGGCCATGTTCGGCTCCGCCTTGTTCCCGCCGATCGCGCGCGCCGCCGCGGGCCAGGCCGCCCCGGCCGGCGCGGTCGGCATGCCGGTGTTCGACGCCGGCCAGCGCGCGCTCGTCGCGGCGCTCAGCGAACGCATCCTTCCCACCACCGACACGCCTGGCGCGATCGCCGCCGGGGTCCCGGCCTATATCGAGGAGCTGCTCGCCCAGTGGGCGCTGCCGGCGGACGTGACGCCGATCGTCGAGGGCCTCGCCGCGCTCGACGCCCGCAGCCGCGCCGATTACGGCGTCGCCGCGGCGGCCGCCGCGCCCGAGCCGGCCGCCCCCAGCGCTCCGCCGCCGCCCCCGCAGCCGCAGATCCGCTCGATCGGCCCGGGCGGCTTCATCCGCCAGGCGCCGGGCGAGCAGCAGTCGCCGATCCCGCCCGCGCCGCCGCGCCGGCTGGTCCCGGCCAAGCCGAGCCCCGAGATCGCCGACAAGACCGGCCTGCTCGATCTCAACGAGAAGATCTGCAAGTGGCCGCTCGGCCATCCCGGCGAGCCCGATTTCCACTTCTGCGGCGATCCGGCCAATCCCGGCTTTCCCTATTGCGTCGCCCATTGCGGCGTCGCCTACCAGGCGCAGATTCCGCGCCGCGACCGGCGCCCGCCGCCGCCGCTGCCGTTCGGCGGCCCGCGCATCCGGTAAGGCCGCTTTTTGCGCGGTTTTCCGGCGGCTGTTGCGGCACCGGCATAAATCTGGGTTAGGACGATTCCCAGGAACGGCGGGGACGGCCAAGTCGTTGTGCTTCCAGTGTAAACGACTGGAGTGCCGAGGCTTTCATGTCTCCCGACGATCATGACTATTTCCAGCGCCGCGCCGAGGCCGAGATCGAGCTCGCCCAGCGTGCGCGCCACCAGCGGGTGGTGCAGGCCCATTACGAGCTCGCCTCCGCCTATCTCGACCGCATCCACGCCGATGCCGGCGACCCGTCGACCGCCCAGCCGGGGCTGTAGGCCCCTCCCCCGCTTGGCCCTTCCGGCCCGGCCGCGCCGATGAGCCGCATCGTCTCCGGCGCCCTCGCCGCCCTCGCGCTAGCCGCCCCCGCGGCGGCGGATGACCGGGGGCGGGAGCGGGAGACGATGGCGCTCAGCGTCGCCAACATGGCCGAGACGGCAGGCGTCGCGGGCGCTCGGCGGCTCGATCCGCAGGTGATGGCGGCGATCCGCAAGGTGCCGCGCCACCTCTTCGTGCCGGCCGAGCTGAGCGCCCTCGCCTATCAGAACCGCCCGCTGCCGATCGGCCATGAGCAGACCATCTCACAGCCCTATATCGTCGCGCTGATGACGCATCTGCTTCAGGTGGAGCCGGGGCATACTGTGCTCGAGATCGGCACCGGCTCCGGCTATCAGGCGGCGGTGCTCGCCGAGATTGCGGGCAGCGTCCACTCGATCGAGATCGTCGAGCCGCTCGCCCGCACCGCGGCGGAGCGGCTGGCGGCGCTCGGCTACGGCAACGTTACCGTCCGCGCCGGGGACGGCTATTCGGGCTGGCCGGAGGAAGCGCCGTTCGACCGGATCATCGTCACCGCCGGTGCGCCGCACGTGCCGGAGCCCCTCGTCGCGCAGCTGAAGCCGGGCGGGCGGATGGTGATTCCGGTGACGCGCAGCGGCGGGGGCGAGGAGCTGATGCTCGTCACCAAGGATGCGGCCGGCAAGGTCCGCCGGCGGGCGCTGCTGCCGGTGCGCTTCGTGCCGCTGACGCGGCACTAGCCTCCCCCTTCAGGCCTTCAGCGTGAAGACGAAGGCGGCGCCGCCTTCCTCCGCCGCTTCGGCGCGGATCGCGCCGCCATGCGCCTCGACGATCGTGCGGCAGATGGAGAGGCCGATGCCGGTCCCGTCCTCCTTGGTGGTGACGAACGGGTCGAACAGCCGGTCGGCGACCTCCTCCGCTATTCCGGGCCCGCTGTCGGCGACCCGGACCTCGATCCGCCGCGGCTCGAGGCGGCGTGCCGAGATGACGAGGCGGCGCCGCTCGACCGGCACCTCCACCAAAGCGTCGGCGGCGTTGCGCACCAGGTTCAGCATCAGCTGCTGGACCTGGACGGTGTCGATCCGCACCCGGTCCGCCTCGGGCGCGACGGCGACGCTGCAGCCGATGCCTTGCCGGTCGCCGTCGCTGAGCGCGATCGAGCAGGTCTCCTCGATCAGCGCCGACAGGCTCGCCGGCCGCCGCTCGAGCTCCCCGCCGGCGACCTGGCGGCTCATCCGCGCGACGATGTCGGCGGCGAGCGTCGCGCCGCGTTCGGCGCCGTCCAGCGCCTCGCGCAGCTTTTCGTCCTCCAGCACCGCCGTCCCGGCGAGGCGCTGGCGCAGGCCGCGCGAGAAATTGGCGACGGCGGTGAGCGGCTGGGCGAGGTCGTGCGCCAGCGCCGAGGCGAGCGTGCCCATGGCGCTCAGCCGGGAGACGTTGAGCAGCGCCTTCTGCGCCCGCTCCAGCGCCTGCGCCGCCTCCTTGCGGTCGGTGACGTCGCGGTTGAGACCGACGAAGCGCCGCTTGCCGCCCTCCCCTTCGACCACCTTGCCGAGGCCGAGCACCCAGCGCACCCTGCCGTCCGCCCCGACGGTGCGATACTCGATCCGGCTGCTGCCGACCCCCTCCAGCGCGCGCTCCAGCGCGGCGAGGGCGGCGGGCCGGTCCTCGGGATGCACCATGCCGAGCCAGTCCCGGTCGGTAAGCGGCTCCTCTCCCTCTTCCGGCAGGCCGTGCATGACGCGGCTGCGGGGGCACAGGTGGAGCTGCCTCCCCTCGAGGTCGAAGGCCCACAGGCCTGCCCCGGCGCCCCATTGGGCGAGTGCGATCAGCTCGTCGGCGTCGCGGACGCGTTCCCTCTCCTTGCGCTCGCTGATGTCGGTGGCGGTTCCAACCATCCGCACCGCCGTGCCGTCCGCGCTCCGCTCGACGACGCTGCCGCAATCGTAGAGCCACGCCCAGCTGCCGTCGCGCCGCTTCAGGCGCAGCTCCAGCGCCAGCGTTTCGGTACGGCCTTCGAGATGCTCCTGCAGCGCGGCGCGGAAGCGGCTCCAGTCGGCGGGATGGATGAAATCCCGAAGCGACTCGAGGCTGTCCGGCGCTTCCTCGGGGGGGTAGCCGAGCCGGGAGATGAGGCGGCTGGACACGGTCAGCTCGCCGGTGGCGATGTTCCACTCCCAGGCGCCGTCGGTCGAGGCTTCGAGCACGAGGCGCAGCCGCTCCTCGTAGATGCTCTTGTCGCGAGGCGCGGCGGGCGCCGCGGCGGCGCTGTCGATCCCGGCTCCCGCGACCAGGGCGGCGACGTCCGCCTGCGGCGCCTGCTCGCCCTCCTCGAGCGGCGGCAGCCCGGCGTCGAAGCCGAGCCGCAGCGCCTCGGACAGGTTCGAGGTGCCGAGATCGTTCATCATGTTCGCCCGGTGCATCTCGACGGTACGCGGGCTGAGGCCGAGCTGGCGGGCGATCGCCTTGTTGGAGAGGCCGGCGAGCAGCCCCTGCAGGATCTGGAGCTCGCGCGGCGACAGGCGCTGGAGCCGGGCGGCCGCCTCGACCCGCGCCTTGCGCCGCCCGGCGCCGCGCTCCTGCGCCTCGAGCGCGCGGTCCACCGCCGCCAGCAGGTCCGCCTCCGACGGCGGCTTCTCGAGGAAATCGACGGCGCCGAGCTTCATCGAATGGACCGCCGCGCCGAGATCCTTGTGGGCGCTCATCACGATCACCGGCATGCCGGCGCCGCGGCGGGTCAGCTCCTCCTGGACATCGTGGCCGCCCATGTCGGGCATGCGCAGGTCGAGCAGCACGCAGCCGCGGTCGAGCCGCGCATCGCGCAGGAACTCCGCGCCGCCCGAATAGATTTCGGTGGCGTAGCCGTGGCTGGAGAGGAGGTAGGAGGTGGCGGCCCGCACCTGCGGGTCGTCATCGACGATATGGATGAGAGGGGGCACGCAAATACTCGAAGGGTACAGAATCGCCGCTTGGGCTGGGCACTTAGATAGGAACCCCATAGCCCCGTTGCGACCCCGGCAATACCGTAGTGGACCGGTATATCTTCCGCACCCGGGCGAAGGCACACGGGTCCGGCCTAACGGCGCCGGCGGTTCTGGTCCCCGCCGGCAGGCGGCGGCCTATATCCCCCACGATCGGGCCGCCGCCACCTTTTCCTCCTGCCGCAGCCCGGCGCCGCATCCCCCGCGCACCGCCCTTGGCATCGGGACTCCGGCCCGCCTATAGCTTTGCCCATGTCCGACGATCTGTTCGCGTCCAGCGCTTGCACCCCGACCGATTACGACGCCAATGCCATCGAGGTGCTGGAGGGGCTGGAGCCGGTGCGGCGCCGGCCGGGCATGTATATCGGCGGCACCGACGAGCGGGCGCTCCACCACCTCGCCGCGGAAGTGCTCGACAATTCGATGGACGAGGCCGTCGCCGGCCATGCCAGCCGCATCGAGGTGACGCTGGAGGCGGGCAATCGCCTCACGATCAGCGACAACGGCCGCGGCATCCCGATCGACCCGCACCCCAAATATCCCGGCAAGTCGGCGCTCGAGGTAATCCTCACCATGCTCCATTCGGGGGGCAAGTTCTCGAACAAGGCCTATGCGACCTCGGGCGGCCTCCACGGCGTCGGCGTCAGCGTCGTCAACGCCCTGTCGAGCGAGACGGTGATCGAGGTGGCGCGCAACCGCCAGCTCTACCGCCAGACCTTCTCGCGCGGGGAGCCGGTGACGAAGCTGGTCGAGGCGGGCGCCGCCCCCAACCGCCGCGGCACGACGACGAGCTTCGTGCCGGACACCGAGATCTTCGGCGAGGAGGCGCGGTTCAAGCCGGCGCGGCTCTACCGCCTCGCCCGCTCCAAGGCCTATCTGTTCGCCGGCGTCGAGATTCGCTGGAAGTGCGATCCGGCCCTGATCTCCGACGACACGCCCGCCGAGGCCGTGTTCCAGTTCCCCGGCGGTCTCGCCGACCACCTGAAGGAGCAGATCGGCGAGCGCAATTGCGCGACCAGCGACTTCTTCAGCGGCCGGCAGGACTTTCCGAACGGCCAGGGCATGGTCGAATGGGCGGTGGCGTGGCCGCTGTGGACCGAGGGCGGATCCTCTTATTACTGCAACACCATCCCGACCCCGGACGGCGGCACCCACGAACAGGGCATGCGCGCGGCGCTGACCCGCGGCATACGCGCCTTCGGCGAGCTGACCGGCCTCAAGAAGGCGAAGGACATCCAGGCCGAGGACGTGGTCGGCGGCGCCGAGATCATGCTGTCGGTCTTCATCCGCGACCCGCACTTCCAGAGCCAGACCAAGGACCGTCTGACCAGCCCCGACGCGGCGCGCCTCGTCGAGGCGGCGGTGCGGGACCATTTCGACCATTATCTCGCTGACAATATGGAGCGCGGCAAAGCCCTGCTCGCCTTCGTCGCCGACCGGATGGACGATCGCCTCCGCCGCAAGGCCGAGCGCGAGGTGAAGCGCAAGACCGCGACGTCAGGGCGGAAGGTGCGCCTGCCGGGCAAGCTCACCGACTGCGCCAACGACGATCCGGCGGGCACCGAATTGTTCATCGTCGAAGGCGACAGCGCCGGCGGCTCGGCCAAGCAGGCGCGCGACAGGAAGACGCAGGCGATCCTGCCGATCCGCGGCAAGATATTGAACGTCGCCTCGGCCAGCGCCGACAAGATCCGCGGCAACCAGGAAATTGCCGACATCACGCTGGCGCTCGGCTGCGGCGTGCGCGACCGCTGCGATCCGGCGCAGCTGCGCTACGACCGCATCGTCATCATGACCGACGCCGACGTCGACGGCGCCCATATCGCCACCTTGCTGATGACCTTCTTCTTCAACGAGATGGCGAAGATCGTCGAGGACGGGGCGCTCTACCTCGCCCAGCCGCCGCTCTACCGCCTCTCGTCCGGCGGCACCGTCGCCTATGCGCGCGACGACGTGCACCGGGGCGAGCTGGAGGCGACGATCTTCAAGGGCAAGAAGGTCGAGGTCAGCCGCTTCAAGGGCCTGGGCGAGATGAACCCGCAGCAGCTGCGTGAGACGACGATGGACCCGAAGACGCGCTCGCTGATCCGCGTCACCCTCCCGCCGGGATATCAGCAGCAGCACAAGGTGCGCGATCTGGTCGACCGGCTGATGGGCCGCAACCCCGAGCACCGCTTCCAGTTCATCCAGAACCACGCCGCCGAACTGGCCGAGGAAGACATCGACGCCTGACTCGGGCTGACTCTTCTGCGCAAATGCTGTACAGTCCGCCCCCTCGAAAACGTGGGGACTTGGCCATGATCCAGCGTTGCTTGCTTCCTCTTCTCCTCATCGCTCCCGCCGCCGCTTCGGCCCAGCAGCAGCCGGCCGAACCCGGCGAGACGATCATCGTCACGGGCACGACGCTGGAGGAAAGCGAACGGGCGCTGCGCGAATGCCTGGCGCGCAAATGTCCGCCGAAGGAGGATATCGACGCGACCCTCGCCCATGCCGAGAACCTGTTCGTCGCCGGCGACTATAAGGAAGCGCGGCGAGTCGCCCGCCGCTCGATCGGCCGCAACGGACGCCACGCCAAGGCGCTGCCGATCGACGTCTCGGACCTCTACCGCGCCCATTCGCGCATCTCTGCCCATCTCGGCGAGAAGGAGGACTATGTCCGCTCCACCTACGCCACCCGGCGGACGCTGGAACGGGGGCTGCCGGCAGACGACCCGCGCGTGCTCGGCGCCGATTTCGAGGTGGCCGGCATGTACGCCGCGACCCATGAGCTGGACCGCGCCCGCCAGGTCTATCGCGACATCGAGGAGGAAGCGAACGAGCTCGGCCGCCCCGACCTCGCCGGCCTCGCCCGCGTCCGCGCCGCCTGGCTGAGCGAGATCGGCGGCAACCGGCCCTACGCCCGGCACAAGCTGCGCGAGATCGCCGAGGATCCGGACCCGGCGGCGCGGGTCGCCCGGCTCACCGCCCGCGTCCTGCTCGCCCGGCTCGACCGGCAGGAAGGCAAGCGCGACTCCTCCGACACGCTGGTCGAGGAACTGCGCGGCGTCGGCGGCAGCCGCCCCGTCCTGCTCCACGCGCCGCGCATCGACCTCGGCAGCCGGCCGATGAATGAAGGCGGGTCGGTCACGCGCCGCATGGCGATGGACAATTTCGACGATCGCTGGATCGACGTCGGCTTCTGGATCACGCCCGAGGGGCGGGTGACGGACCTCGAGGTGCTGCGCGAGAGCGGGCCGACCCATTGGGCCAAGCCGGTGCTGCGCTCGATCGAGGGGCGCACCTACGCGCCGCTCGACGACCCGCAGGGCAGCTACCGGGTGGAGCGCTACACCTACACCTCGCTGTGGACGACCCTTACCGGCACGCGGATGCGGGTCCGCTCGCCCGACGCCCGGATCGAATATCTCGATCTCACCGCCGAGCCGGCGGCGGACGGCGGAGTAACGTCGAAAGGCGATCCCCCGCGGCGGAGCCCCCAGGAGGGAGCAAGGGCCGCCGTCGCCCCATTTCAGCCGTTCTTGCCGTATGAACTGATGGGTGAGCGGCTTGGCTTCCTCGCGGGCCAAAATAGCACGAATAGCACCGGGGGCGGGGTCGGCATCGCGCTTCATGTCGCGCCCCCCGCCAACTTCACCACCGCCCCGCCTTTGCCGGTCACGTGGTCGGCCCAGCGTTCGGCCAGCTTGCGCCGCTGTTCCAGAAAGTCGGTTCGGCGATAGGCCCGCACCGTGCCGGAATCGGTCACATGCCCGAGCATCGTTT
>JBKBVA010000389.1:0-576 GCA_046289665.1 Allosphingosinicella sp. | reverse complement strand
GATCCGCCTGCACACGTCGAACTGACGGACGCAACCCGTGTCCGTCTTTGCCGCCGCCATGGACCGCATCTTTACCCATGCCTCCATGGCGGCCCCGGCCCTCTGGATCTCGGCCACGACATCCGAGGAACGCCCGATCCGCATCATCCGCCGTGCCCCCGACCGCGTCACCGACTTCGGCGCGGGGCGGTTCGTCAGCGACACGACGGTGGTGGATGTGCGCGTCGCCGACCTGCCCGCCCCACGGCCGGGCGACGTGATCGTCATCGGCGCGGACAGTCATGTGATCCAGGGGGAACCGCTGCGCGACAGGGAACGGTTGATCTGGACGCTCGATCTGAGGCCAGCATGAAGCTGAAGCTGGAAATCAGCCCCGACCTTGCCGCCCTGATGCAGGCGGAAATCGCTGCCGGTGAAAAGGCCGTCACCACGGCCATGCGCGAGGCGGGCGCGGGCCTCAAATCCGCCTGGCGCGGCCAGATCACCGGCGCGGGGCTGGGCACCCGGCTTGGCAACTCGATCCGGCTGGCCACCTATCCCAAGGGCGGCGAAAGCCTGAACGCCGCCGCGCTGGTC
>JBKBVA010000388.1:0-577 GCA_046289665.1 Allosphingosinicella sp. | reverse complement strand
GATGTGCACTGGGTCATCATCGATCTCGGCAGCCTTCCGTTTGAAGAGGCGGCGCGACATCGGGAGGCGGGGCGCCAGCTTGCGGAGCGGCGCGTCGAGGTGGCGAGAGCGCGCGGCAAGATTGGCGTCAACGCACAATGCCCGTGTGGAAGCGGCAAGAAGTACAAACGCTGCCACGGTCGCCGATAAATAGGCCAACGATTACTGTAACCGGTTACGGTGACAGTGCGATTACGGTGACAGTGTACTCAGTCCGGTCCGGGCCGTCAGCGGCGAAGGCCGTAGAGCGCAAGAAGGTGGATGCCGGATCAAGTCCGGCATAACGAAGGTTGGTCACAGCTCCAGCACCCGCGGCGTCCCCCTCTCCTCCGTCCCTTTTGCACCCGATCACGCGAGTGAATCGCGTGACGTTGAACGGGTTCAGCTGAGCTGACCCGCCGGCCGGGCGCCCGCGGCTCTACGCGCTGCTTACGGACGCCTGCGGCGTCAGCTTCGCTGCGCTCGGCGCTACAGGGCTCGCACGCTCGCCCGCTGCGAACAGGTGGGTGGTGTGGATATCGGGGATAGCGGGGAAAAT
>JBKBVA010000387.1:0-578 GCA_046289665.1 Allosphingosinicella sp. | reverse complement strand
GTCTCATCCTCGCGGTAGTGCCAGCCGGAATAGACCCAGTCCATCACGTCCTTAAGGTGGTCGGGCGCCGGGGCCTTGGTCACCATCTCGATGGGGCCATCCTCGGTATCGATCACCAGCGTGTCCTCGACCGGATCGGCCGAAGCCGCGCCGGCGAAGGCAAGCCCAAAGGCTGCGAACAGTATGGCTGTGCGGTGCATGGCTTTCTCCTCCCCTGAGCCGGACCGCTAGCCGATCGCGATCGGCTTCACGTCCTCGTAGACCGAGCCGTCATCGTCGTACCAGGTGAACTTGAATTCGCCGGCCGCGTCGACCTTGGCGTCGAACTCGAAATAGGGGTTGGTGGACACGGCCGGGTCGATGGCCACGTCGATCACGTTGACCCCGTTCAGATCGCAGGTGAAGCGGTTGATGATCCGGCGCGGGATCAGGTTGCCGTCGGCGCCCTTGCGCTGGCCGGATTCCATCGGGTGCGAGATCAGCGCCTTGATGGTGACGACCTCGCCGGCGGCGGCGGATTTGGGCGTCTTGACGCGCGGTTTGACTTCTTCGACCATGGTGTTTCTCCTGCTTTCTCA
>JBKBVA010000386.1:0-586 GCA_046289665.1 Allosphingosinicella sp. | reverse complement strand
AGCATCGGCTGGAACCCCGATGGCAGCGAGTTCGACCGGCCCGGCCGCGCCACCATCGTGCTGCAGAAGCAGCCGGACGGGCGCTGGGTGGGCGTGCACAGTCACATGTCGCTCGGCCGCGGCGTGCCGCAGGACAGCCACGGCAACCGGCCGGTCAAGGCCCGCTGATCCGCGGCTTCACCTCCGCTTAAGCCCCAGTCGGTGAGGATGCGCCTGCCCGCCGACGGAAGGATCATGCAGGAAACCGTACGCCCCCCCGCCGTCAGCGCCGCGGACCGCTTCCTGACCTTCGCCTTCGCCGCGGCCGAACTGCTGGTCGAGACCGACCCCTCCGGCCGCATCACCTTCGCCGAGGGCGCCTTCCCGGCCCGCTTCGGCCGCCCGGGGCGGAGCTTCCTCGGCCAGCCGGTGCACCGCCTGGTCGCGCGGGACCTGCGCTCGGGCATGGGCACGGCGCTGGAACTGCTCGGCGCCACCGGCCGCATCCGGCCGACGGCGATCCGCCTCGCCGATGCCGCGCGCTCGCCCTTCAGCGTCGCGGGCCTTGCCGCGCCCGGGGGGCATGGGCGCTACTGCCTGACCTTCG
>JBKBVA010000385.1:0-593 GCA_046289665.1 Allosphingosinicella sp. | reverse complement strand
GAGGCGGTGCTGCGCGCGGTGGAGCTCTCGGTGGCGAAGGCGCCAGTGAAGCTCGTTTATGCCTGCTCGCCCGCGAACCCCACCGGCAGCGCCCTGCCGCTGGATGCGATCGAACGCCTGCTCGTCGGCCTCGCTGGCCGTGCATTGCTGGTGGTGGACGAGGCGTATGCCGGGTACAGCACGCAGCCCAGTGCCACTGCCCTGCTCGGGCGCTTTACGAACCTCGTGGTGCTGCGCACGCTCTCGAAGGCCTATGCCCTCGCCGGGGCGCGGCTCGGCATCACCCTGGCCGACCCGGCCCTGGTACGGGTGCTCTCGGCGATCGCGCCGCCCTATCCGCTGGCGGCCCCGGCGGTGGCCCTGGCCCTCGAGGCGGTCTCGCCCGCGGCGGCGGACGAGGCGAAGCGCCGTGCCGGCCGCATCGTCGCCGAGCGCGAGCGCGTCGCCGCGGCGCTCACGGCGCTGCCTGCCGTGCGCCGGGTCTATGCCTCGGATGCCAACTACCTCCTCGTGCGCTTCGCCGATGCCGAGGCGGCCTTCCGCGCCCTGCTCGCGGCCGGGGTGGTGGTGCGCGACCAGCGCGCCCAGCCCGG
>JBKBVA010000384.1:0-596 GCA_046289665.1 Allosphingosinicella sp. | reverse complement strand
GCCGAGATCCTGTTCCTGGAAGGCTATCTTTACGACAAGCCCAAGGGAAAGCAGGCCTTCGAACGCGCGGTGCAGCTTTGCCGTGCCGGTGGCGGCAAGGCCGGCATCGCGCTCAGCGACCCGTTCTGCGTCGATCGCCACCGCGACGATTTTCGCCGCCTGGTCAGGACGCTGGATTTTGTGATCGGCAACGAACACGAATGGTGTTCGCTGTATCAGGCCGATCTGTCCACCGCCCTTGAACAGGCCGCAGCAGATGCCGGGCTGGTGGTCTGCACCAGGTCCGGCCACGATGTCATCGTTGTGCGCGGGGATGAGGAAGCGGTGGTGCCGGTCAACCGCGTGGTGCCGGTCGATGCAACCGGCGCGGGCGACCAGTTCGCCGCCGGCTTCCTGTATGGCCTGGCCACCGGGCAGTCGCTGGCCACCGCCGGCCGGATGGGCTGTGTCGCCGCCGCCGAGGTCATCAGCCATTTCGGCGCCCGACCAGAGACTGACCTGAAGGCGCTGTTCAGGAAAGAGGGCCTCATCTGACCGTTACGGGTCAGATGCCCGCCTCAAGCCGCCCGATCAGGGCGCCCAGCATCGCCCGGCAG
>JBKBVA010000383.1:0-609 GCA_046289665.1 Allosphingosinicella sp. | reverse complement strand
CATAGGCAACGGCAAGTGCGCTGGAACTCCCGAAGCTCGCCACAGTGAGCAACACGGCAATGAGCAGCCAGCGGTTGACCGCCGGCAGATAGATCTGCCCTTCGGTGTCATCGGAAGTGTGGATGATCTTCATCCGCGGCAGATAGCCAAGCTGAATGGCTTGCCGGACAACCGAGTAAGTTCCCGATATCAGGGCCTGGGAAGCGATGACCGCCGCCAGCGTCGCCAACACGATCATCGGCACGAGCGCCCAGTGCGGCAACAGCAGGTAGAAAGGATTCTTCACAGCCGTCGGATCGGCGAGCAGCAGAGCCCCCTGCCCCAGATAGTTGAGGAACAGACACGGCATCACGAAGCCGAACCATGCCAGACGGATCACGCGCCGTCCGAAATGCCCCATATCGGCATAGAGCGCCTCACCACCGGTGACGGCGAGCACCACCGCCCCAAGAACCATCCAGGCAGTCAATCCGTGTCGGGCGAAGAACGCCACTGCCCATACAGGATTCAACGCCTGTAGCACATCGGGATTGCGCAGGATCCCGGCAACGCCCGCCAGGCCGATTGCAAGGAACCACAACCCAGTAATGGGGCCGAAAACTCGCCCCA
>JBKBVA010000382.1:0-612 GCA_046289665.1 Allosphingosinicella sp. | reverse complement strand
CGATCGAGACGGTGCTGCACCTGCGCCGGCAGAAGCCGGGCATGATGCGCAACATGATCCCGCGCCACGTCTGGGCGCTGGTTGCGCGCTACGGCCTGAAGCCGGGGCCCGACGAGACGCGCTGACCGGCGCCGGAGATTGACCGCGGGCCGCCATGCGCGGCACATCGCCGCCATGTCCGACCTGCCCGACGCTCTCGCCACCCTGCTCGGCCCCGCCGGGCTGCTGACCGACCCCGCCGACATCGCCCCGGCGCTGTCGGACTGGCGCGGGCTGTATCGCGGCGCGGCACTCGCGGTGCTGCGCCCGGCCAGCACGCAGCAGGTCGCGGACTGCGTGCGGATCTGCGCCGAAGCGGGCATCGCCATCGTCCCGCAGGGCGGCAACACCTCGATGGTCGGCGGCGCGACGCCGGAGGGGAATGGCCGCTCGGTCGTGCTGTCGCTCGCGCGCATGAACCGCATCCGCGACATCGACGCCGTGGACATGACCATGACCGCCGAGGCCGGCGTGGTGGTGAAGGCGGCGCAGGATGCCGCGGCCGAGGCGAACTGCCTCTTCCCGCTCTCCTTCGGGGGCGAGGGCACGGCGATGATCGGCGGCATCCTGTCC
>JBKBVA010000381.1:0-622 GCA_046289665.1 Allosphingosinicella sp. | reverse complement strand
CCCCCTGCACTACACGCTCAGTCGACCTCGACCGCCGGCACCGCCTCGGCCAGCCAGCGCGCCATTGCCACCACGCGCTCATCCGCATGCTGCTGGCCCATCACCTGCACCCCGACCGGCAAGCCGCCGACCGCCATCACCGGCACCGTCACCGCGGGCGCACCCAGGATCGACGACGCCGCGTTGTAGGTCGGATCGCCCGTGGTGTGCAGAATCTCGCCCTGACTGCCGCCCGGATCGCCGAGCCTGGGCGCCGGCCCCAACGCCGCCGGCGCAATGAACCCGTCCGCCACCGGCGCAAAGGCCGCCAACCGCACCCGCGCCTCGGCCCGCCTGCGCAACAGATCGCGATACGCGTCCAACGTGATCGTCCGCCCCAGCACCATGCGCGCACGCAACGACTCGCTGACCCCCGAGGGGTTCTTGTCCACCAGGTTCTCGACCGTCCAGCGCATCTCGTAGGCGCAGATATCGCGCGTCAACGCCATCGCATCCGCGATCGACGCCTCGAACGCCTCGATCAGCGGATTGTCCGTGCGCCGCAGGATCGCCACGCCCACCCCCAGCACCGCCGTCAACACCCGCTCGAACGCCACACGCGTGGATGGCTCGACCTTCGCCC
>JBKBVA010000380.1:0-649 GCA_046289665.1 Allosphingosinicella sp. | reverse complement strand
CTCGTCGCAAGCGAGGAGCGCCAAGGGCGACGACGAGCTGTGCTCAGGTGCCGCAGAAGGTGACGTATGGGCCGAAGCCGGTCGGGGCGGGCAGCATGTAGGGCTCGGCTTCGGTGAAGGGCTGCCGGATCGCGGCCAGGAGGGCGTCGAACGGGGCCATGTCGCCTTCGGTGGCGGCGGCAAGGGCCGCTTCGACCTTGTGGTTGCGCGGGATCACGGCAGGGTTGGCCGCCGCAAGACGCCGGGCCGCGCCTTCGCCCGCGCGGGCCTGCCAGCGCGGCAGCCAGGCCGCCATCTTCGAGAAATCGCCGAACAGCGGGCGCAGCGCAGCCTCGTCCGCCAGACGCCGGAAGGTCAGGGTCCAGTCGGCGCCCTGCATCGCGGCCATCAGATCGTCGGCCAGCCGGCCGTCGCCCGCGTCCTCTCCGACCAGACCCAGCTTGCGGCGCATCACGGCCAGCCATGCGGCCCGGTAGAGGTCGGCAATGCCGCCGAGCCGGTCATTGGCGATCTCCACCGCCCGGTTCTGGTCAGGGTCGATGAGCGGCACCAGCGTCTCGGCCAGCCGCGCCAGGTTCCAGCCGAGGATCAGCGGCTGGTTGGCGTAGGCATAGCGGCCCTGATGGTCGATCGAGGAGAAGACGGTGCC